>JBDHVF010000205.1:0-10712 GCA_039809605.1 Polyangiales bacterium
CGCGGCGCATTCCCGACGCCGTCAGCGCGCGCGCAGCAGTTCGATCGCGGCGCTGGCAGCGAGTGACCAGCCGCGGCTCCGCAGAGCCGCGGCGCAATTGCGACGCCGTCAGCGCGCTGGGTTCACCCGCCGGCAGAACTGCGCTTCGCACGCTGACGGCGTCGCGAATGCGCCGCGGCTCTGCGGAGCCGCGGCTGGTCACTCGCTGCCAGCGCCGCGATCGAACTGCCGCGCGCGCACTGACGGCGTCGCGAATGCGCCGCGGCTCCGCGGAGCCGCGGCTGGTCACTCGCTGCCAGCGCCGCGACAGAACTGCGCTTCGCACGCTGACGGCGTCGCGAATACGCCGCGGCTCTGCGGAGCCGCGGCTGGTCTCTCGCTGCCAGCGCCGCGATCGAACTGCCGCGCGCACGCTGGCAGCGTCGCGAATGCGCCGCGGCTCTGCGGAGCCGCGGCTGGTCACTCGCTGCCAGCGCCGCGATCGAACTGCGCAGCGCGCGCGCTGACGGCGTCGCGAATGCGCCGCGGCTCTGCGGAGCCGCGGCTGGTCTCTCGCTGCCAGCGTGGTGGTCGAACCGCGCAGCGCGCGCGCTGGCAGCGTCGCGAATGCGCCGCGGCTCTGCGGAGCCGCGGCTGGTCTCTCGCTGCCAGCGTGGTGGTCGAACCGCGCCGCGCGGTCAGCCGTCCTTCGCGGGGGCGTCGGCCGACGCGACGTTGGCGGCCTGCGCGGCGGCGGTCATGTCGCGCAGCGAGTCGGTCACGCCCGAGAGCAGCGCGCGGAAGCGGTCGGACGCCTGCGTGAGCGTGCGCACGTGGTCGAGCGCGAGCTTCGACGGACCGAACGCGAGGCCCGCCTGGATGAGCCCCTCGTCGAGAAAGCGCCGCGAGAGGCCGCCGAGCGCCGTGCCGATCTCCTGCATGGCCCTCACCTTCGCCACGCGCCCCTGGAGCAGCTCCACCTCGAAGCGCTCGTCGTCCTTGCCTCCGTCGGCCGCGCCGAGCACGTCGAACGAGTCACGGAGCTTCTTGCGCGCCGCCTCGTCGGCCTTCTGCGCCTCGGTCAGCGCGCCCGTGAGCGTCGGCCGCGCCAGCACGTCGAACAACGTCGTCACCGGCTTGAGCATCGCCAGAAAGCGCGTGCCCGCGTGGTTCTGCCGCTGCTTCGACTCCAGTGACCCGAGGGGCGTCCACAGCGCCTCGATCGCGTTGATGTGCTCGCGCGTCTTCGCGAGCCGCTCCTCGTCGGTGAGCGGATGAACCTGCGTCTTCGTCTTGTCAGTCATCAGGGTTTCCCTCCAATGCAAATCGGGGGGAATCTGGATGACTGACGGGCGCGACACAAGAACAAACCGCATCCGGGGGTGGGGACGCCGAGGGCGTCAGTCGAGACGCCCCGAGGCGTCAGTCGGAGGCGCCGTGAGCGGCGGTCGGAACGGACGCACCCGGCGGTCGGAGCGGTCGCACCCGGCGGTCGGGGCAGACGGGGCCGTCGGCCAGAACGGGCGCTTCGCCCGCCTGGTAGCCGCGGGGGCGCTTCGACAGGGCCCGAGCACTTCGCGGAACGCACCGGCCGCAGCCACGCAGCGAGAGTTGTCCGGCCTCGAGTGATCGGGTAACGATCGCCGCGCCATGGCACCCTCGTTCCCGGTCGCAGCCACGCTCGACGACGCCTACGCGGCGTGCGACTTCGAAACGCCGCTCCAGAGCGACGACCCCCGGTACGTGGACCTTTCGGCGGCTCGCGGCGACAACACCACGCAGTTCGTGAAGGCCCGCTTGATGAAGCGCCAGGCCGGGCGCTTCGCGAAGCTCGCGTTCCTCAGCCACCGCGGGGCGGGCAAGACCACCGAGCTGCTGCGAATCACGGACGACCTGAAGCACCATTTCGCGGCGTACTACTTCGAAGCCAACGTGCGCCTCGACGCGCGCCACATCACCACGGAAGACCTCCTCCTCGTGCTGGTGCTGGGCCTCGAGGAGCACTTCCGCGCCGAGAAGATGCCGCTCCCGGCGGGGCTGATCGACGAGGTCCACCAGTGGTTCGCGGAGATCGCGCGCACCACGTCGTGGGGCACGAAGCTGAGCGGCGAGCTCAAGTCAGAGGCCGGCGTCGGGGGGGAGGTGCCCTTCTTCGCGAAGCTCAAGACCGAGCTCATGGCGCTGATCCGTACCGAGAGCGAGTACCGCAAGGAGCTGCGCGACGCGTTCCGGCGTTACCCCGGCACGCTGCTCGCAAACGTCAACCGCGTGCTCGACGCGGCCAACGAGCGGCTCAAGGCCGAGGGGTCCGGGCGCGAGCTGATCATCGTGATCGACAACCTCGACCGCTACGACCCGCGCGTCGTCGACGACCTGCTGATCAAGGGCGGGCGCATGCTCCAGGAGCTGCGCTGCCACCTCATCGTGACGCCGCCTATCTCGCTCCACTACAAGCCCGTGAGCGAGAAGCTCGACGCGTACTTCCACCCGGAGTTCATGAACACCGTGCGGCTGCGCAGCAAGGACCAGCCCTACGACGCCTTCGACGCGGGCCCGGGCCGCCGCCTCATGCTCGAGGCGCTCGGCAAGCGCATGGACGTCGCGCGGCTCATCCCCGACACCCACGCCCAGGACCGCCTCGTGAGCGCCAGCGGGGGCGCGATCCGCGACCTCCTGCGGCTGGTGTCCGACGCGATCCTGCTCGCATCTGGGGGGGCGATCGACCTCGGGTGCGTCGAGAAAGCCGTGCAGCGCACGAGAGTGGGGATGCGCGACATGATCAACGCCAATGGCTGGGCCGCCGTGCTCGCGCGGGTGGCCCTCGACCACCAGCCGCACGACGAGCCCGCCTGCATGGACGTGCTCTTCCAGCGCCTCGTGCTGAAGTACAACGGCGAGGGCTGGTACGACCTGCACCCGCTGGCCGCGGAGGTGCCCGAGGTGCAGAAGGCCATCGAGGCGCTGCGGCGCGAGCGCGCCCCGAAGGGCTACGTCGTGTCATGAGCAGCTCGCCGTCGGGCGACGCGCTGCCCCCCGACGACCAGGGGTTGATCGCGCGCCGCTACGCGGATGAGGAACGCGCGGTGCTGCTGCGCTTCCTCCGGCTGGCGAAGGGGGAGCGCTTTCAGATCGCCGCGGTCGAGGCGCAGAACCCCTACGAGCGCGGGCTCCTGGTGGAGTGGCTCGGGCGCACGCTCCCGGAGCGGCGCTTCGTGGTCGTGTCGCTGCGCGCGTTCTCGGGCAAGGACCTCGTCGAGGAGCTCAAGCGGTCCATCGAGGCCGCCGGGGGCCTGGACCCGCGCGTGGTGGTCGTGCTCACCGAGCTCGAGGAGGCGCCCGAGGTCGCGGGGGAGTCGCGGCCCGCGCTGTTCGCGCAGTTGAACCTCCAGCGCGACCTCCTCGTGCGGGAGCTGCCGGGGACCTTCCTCCTGTGCGCGCACCCACACGCGCTGCTGCGGCTGCGCACGGCGGCGCCGGACTTCTTCGACTACGTCAGCCCCGTCGTCCGGTTGCGTGCGGACGACTCCCGTGCAGACCCGCCCATAGTGTCGCGCGCGTCGATGGGTCCGAGCGCGACCCTGGAGCGGTCGGAGGCTGACTGGCCGTCGCTGCTCCGCGCCGCCGATCAGGCCATCGTGCGATGGAACCTCGATGAGGCGCGCGACCTGCTGGCGCAGTTCCGGCTCTCGGAGCTCGCGAAGGACTGGACGCTGGAGGCCGAGCTGCTCCACGTCGCGATGATCGAGAAGACGCGCGGGCCGCGCGTCGCACTCGCGGAAGCCCGAACGCTACTGGAGAGGCTCACCGACGCGGCGCGCCCACAGACGCACGGCAAGATCCTTGAAGATTCTGCACGTTTCCATCGCATTCTCGGCGAGGATGAGCCCGCCATCAGTTGCTGGCGGCAGGCGGAGGACCGGTATCGTACGAGCGGTTGCTCGACGGGCATTGCGGCCGTGCAACTCGGCCTCGCGGTGCTGCATCGAGACAGAATGGAGCTGGAGCGCGCGCTTGCGTTGGCAAGAGAAGCTCGGCAGACATTCCGCCTGCACGAGCGCCGGACCGCAGAACGATATGCCATCGAGGTGATGATCGCGATTCTCGACCAGCAAGGATCGCTGGATGAGGCGCAGGCGTTGTGCACACGCGAGATGCTCCCACTCTCCGCAGAGATTGGCGACGAGCATGGGTTCGCAACCTCGCGGAGTCTCTTCGCCCTGCTACTCGCGAACCGTGGGGATCTGGACGGCGCCCTTCGCATCTTCCGTGAGGAAGTGCTGCCGGTCTACGCCCGTCACGGCGACGAGCACGGGTACGCGATGGCATTGAACTATGTCGCAGAACTTCTGCAGACACGCGGCGAGATCGACGAAGCCTTGCGCATCCGCCGCGACGAGGAGCTGCCAGTCTATACTCGCCGTGGCGATGATAGTGCACGGGGCGCCACGCTCCTACAGATCGCCAACCTCTTGGCGTGGCGTGGACAATTCGAAGAGTCACTGCGATCCCTGCGCGACGCCCTTACGATCTATGAAGCGAATGGACGGGCACGGGAATGCGGTGTAACCCGGTTGAACACAGGGGCGGCGTTAAGCTCTAGGGGGCGATGGTTCGAGGCGGTGGCCGAAGGTCAGGCCGCGCGTGATCTCCTGGACCGTCATGGGTCGAGCTTCGACCAGGTCGAGGCGAGGCTCGCGCTCAGCCAGACGCTGTACCGGATCGGCAACGTCGCCGGCGCGGAGAGAGAGCTCTACGACGCGCTCGACCGCGCGGACGTGGAGGCCCCCGACGCGCTCGTCCGCGCCGCGGAGGCGCTCCTCGGGGGGCTGCTCACGCTCCGTCGTGTTGAGGAGGCGCGGTCCGTCTACGACCGCGTCTCGCTCTCCCTCAGCGCGGCGGGGAAGTGGAACGCGCTAGCGCGGCTCGACCCCCTGGCGACGCGCATTCAACAGGCTCTTCGCGCTCCGCCCGTCGCGCGGCGGACGCGGCCTCCCAGACGCCGTCGCTGACCGCCGTCGGCGCCGTGTTCACGCGCGAGCACGAACCCAGCGCGCTGGCAGCGCCGCAATTGCGCCGCGGCTCCGCGGAGCCGCGGCTGGTCTCTCGCTGCGACCGCGGTGGTCGAACCACGGCGCCGTGTTCACGCGCGAGCACGGGCTGCACCGAATTCGACCACCGCGGCGCGCGCACGCCCACGTTAGGGTCGCGCTCCCCGTGAGCCAGACGCTCCCGCTCCATCAAACCGCGCATGCGCGACGCGCGCGGGTCGCGTTCGTGCTCGCGACGGTGGCGCTCGACATGCTCGCGTTCGGCGTGGTCATGCCGGTGATGCCGCTCCTGGTTCGGTCGCTCGTCCGCGCCGACGCGGGCGAGGCGGCCGCGCGCACCGGCCACCTCGTCACGATCTTCGGCGTGGCCAGCCTCGTCGCGGCGCCCCTGCTCGGGATCCTCTCCGACCGCTGGGGGCGGCGGCCCGTGTTCCTCGTGTCGAACTTCGGGCTCGCGATCAACTACGGGCTGCTCGCCTTCGCGCCCGATGTCACGTCGCTCTACCTCGCGCGGGTCATCGCCGGGCTCACGAGCGCGAGCGTGCCCACGGCCTACGCCTACGTCGCCGACACCACCGCGCCCGAGGGGCGCGCGCGCGGCTTCGCGTACGTCGGCGCGGCGCTGGGCTTCGGCTTCGTCTTCGGACCCGCGCTCGGCGGGCTGATCGGGCGCGGCAACCCGCGGCTGCCCTTCGTCGTCGCGGCCGTCGCGAGCGTCGCCAACGGGCTCTACGGCCTGTGGGTGCTCCCCGAGTCGCTGCCTCCCTCGCGGCGCGCGCGGGTGCCGTGGGCGCGCGCCAACCCGCTCGAGGTGTTCGGCGTGTACCGCGCGCACCCGTCGCTCCCCGCGCTGGCGACGGTGCACCTCATGGGCTGGGTCGCCCACGTCGTGTGGACCGCCGTCTTCGCCCTCTACGCCGCGGAGCGCTACGGCTGGGACGAGCGCGACGTGGGCTTCATGCTCGCGGGCATCGGCGTCGGCGTCGTGGCGGTCAAGGTGCTGCTCGTCGGTCCCGTGCTCACGCGCCTCGGCGAGCGCCGCACGACGCTCGTGGGCCTCGCCTTCGGTACGTTGGGCTTCGCGTGGGCGGGGCTCGCGCCGAGCGGCCCGGCCTTCGTGGGCGCGCTGGTGCCGACGGTGCTCTGGGGACTCTCGACGCCGCCGATCGACGCCATGATGAGCCGCCGCGTGGCCGGCGACGCGCAGGGCCGACTGCAAGCCGCCAACGGCGCCCTCACCCACGTCGCGGCGCTCGGCGCGCCCGCGGTCTTCACCGCCGTGTTCGCGCGCTCGGTGCGAACGGGTCGCGACGGCCTGTTCGCGGGCGCGCCGTTCCTGCTCGCGGCCCTGGTGCTGCTGGCCTCCATCGCGCTCGCCGCGTGGGCGACGCGACCCTCTCCCACGAAGGAACCCTGAGAGATGCAACGACGCTTTCGCATCGCCGACTGCCCCGAGGACATGTGCGTCGCCGACTGGCTCGACCGGGAGACCGGCTTCCGCGCCCTCGGCGAGCAGGTGAAGCCGCGCAGGGAGTACCCCCCGATGTTCACCGTCACGGGCCTCGAGATCGACCCGAGCGCATTGGAGGAGGCCATTCGAACGGTCTTCGCGCGGCACGGCTGGCACGGCTGGCGCCACGCGGGCGGCGCGAGCCCTGCGTACGGAGGCTTCTCGCTGGTGCACAACCCCGATCACCCCGCGAGCGAGGACCCCCACGCGGGCGTGCTCGGCACTGGCGAGGTGGGGCTCGGTGAGTTCTTCGTGCCGCCGCCGGGGCGCCGCGGGAGCTACCAGGACACCTACGGCTTTCGCGCGCGCACGCCGGGGAGCCGCGAGGGCGCGCTCGGCCGCCTGCTCGACGGCTTCGTGCGCAGCCCCGTGCGGAGCAGCGTGCGCGAGCTGCACGCGCGCTACTTCGAACCCGTGCTGCTCACCATCGGCCCCGAGCACCCCTACGCGAGCGAGGCCGGCTGGCACCGCGACGAGGTCGTCTGCGAGAACCTCCGGGTGAACATCCCGGTGACGGGCGCGCCGATCTTCACCCTGGAGCTCGCGTCGCCCGGCGACGAGCCCGCCATGGTCTTCAACGACGTGCTCGAGGTCGGCCACGCCTACGCGTGGGACACCTACTGGCCCCACCGCCCCATGGCGACCGAGCGCGCCGAGGTCTCGCGCATCAACATCGTGCTCGGCTTCGCGCCCTGGTTCGACTACCTCCCCGACGAGGACTGCTGGGAGCGCAACGAGTGCTTCGGCGAGATCCACCCCTTCGACATGCTCGCCGAGGGGCACGTGCACCCCGGTGTGGGTATCGGCGACGTGCCCCGGCGCTCGGCGCGGCAGTGACGCTCAGCGTGTCTTCAAGGCGCGACGCGCGCCCGCGGACACGAGCTCGGCGAGGGTGAGCGGCGTGACGCACGCGAGGGTGGTGCCCGTCTCGTACGCGGGGTTGGCGCGCAGAAAGAAGTCCACATCGGGGTCGGCGCGGTCCCAGCGCCGGGAGTCTTGCGCCGGGTCGGAGACCGCGAGGTCGTCGGGGAAGGTGTAGTTGCCGTCGCGCTCGGCGATCTCGGTCGCGCCGAGCGGGGCCATGACCTGCCGCACGAGCGCCACGCGTTCGGGCGACAGCGCGCGCCCGACGCGGGGCTCGCACCCTGCGAAGTTGCGCGCCATCTGGAGGTAGCCCGCCGGGCTCGCCGCGAGCGACAGCCAATAGATCGTGCGCCGCGGCGCGCGGAGCTTCTCTCGCAGGAAGCTCCGCAGCCCCATGCGCTCGATGAGCCCGCGCCTCCGGTGGGTGGGCGCGACGGCCACCACGGCGGTGTAGAGCAGCGTCGCCGCGCGCCCGCCGTGCCGCACGGGGAACGCGCTCACCGCGGTGGTTCCCACCAGCGCCCCGCCGTCGCGGCACAGCCAGACGTAGTCCGCGCGGTCGAGGGACGCCTCGAGGCGCGCGCGGGGATAGGGGATCAGCGGCGTGACGAAGCGCGCGATCTCGTCGCGCGCGGCGGCGCCCAGCGCGCCGGGCCTGGTGCTTCGAATGGAGAGGGACATGCGCGGTGCTCCAAGTGTCAGCGCGCGAGGGCGCGCTCCATGGTGGCGAGCGCCTCGCGGAAGTCTTCGACCGGCGCCCCGAGGCCCAGGCGCACGCCGAGGCCGCGCTCGAGCGGGCTCCGCGCGTCGCGGTCGAACGCAGCGCCGACCTCCATCGAGGTGAGCGGCAGCACGAAGACACCGTGGCGGTCGAGTGCGGCGAGGGCGCGTTCGAAGCCCGCGACGTCGCTCACGCCGCGAAAGCCGAGCGCGGTGACGAGGCCCCCGTCGGGCGCGGCGCCGTAGAGCGCGCGCGAGCCCGCGAGAAAGGCGCGCAGCGTCGCGCGGTTCTGCGACCACGCGCCTCGCGCGGCGCGCATCGCGGGGGAGTCGACGGCCTTCATCACCTCCCAGGCGATCCACTCGGAGAGGGGGTTCACGGTGTGGGTCGTGTAGTTCTTCTCGTTCTGCATCGCGGCGAGCGCGTCGGTGGGGCCGACGCACCAGCCCACGCGCAGCCCCGGGCACCCCAGGCACTTGATGAACGACCCGGTGACGAAGGTCCGCGGCGCGCCGGGGCGGTACACCGTCGGCCCGAGCGGCGCATCCTCCGACGCGAGGAAGCGGTAGTGCTCGTCGCCGATCACGGTGATGTCGAGCCGCGCCGCGAGCGCGAGGAGATCTTCGAGGAACGACGGCTCCAGCACGGCGCCGCTGGGGTTGTGGGGGTGGTTGAGCACGAGGCAGTCGGGCCGCTGCCGCTCGATGGCGTCGAGCCACTCCGCGCGGTCGATGGTGGGGAGGCCGTCGTGGCCCCAGCGCACGCGCAGCGGCACGAGCTCGGCGTCGAGCGCGCGCGGGATCTCGTAGAGGAGCTGAAACGCCGGGACGGCCAGCGCGACGCGCCGCGGGCGCAGGTGGCGAAAGAGCAGCAGCAGCGCCTCGCTCGTGCCCGTGGTGACGAGCACCTCGTCGCGCGTCGCGCCGGGGTGGAGCGCCGCCACCGCGTCGCGCAGGTCGCCGCGTCCCCAGTTGGGGCTGTCGCGCAGGAGGGTGTCGTGAAAGGTCCTGGCGGCGTCGTCGGGCGCGACCCCGACGCCCGCCAGCAGCTCGCCGACACGGATCGGGTGGCCGCCGGACTCGCCGAGGTTGTACCGGGCGTCGAAGCGCGACCGCTCCAGGTGCGCCTCCATGAAGAACTCTCGCAGGTCTCTCACCCGCGCGAGACTTAGCCGCCGCGGCCCCGCGCGCGGTGTGCACATTCGACCACGCGCTGCACCCAATTCGAACACCGGGTGGCCGCGGGCGCGAGGCTATAGACGGCGCCGCGCGTGTCTGCTGAGCGGTCGATCGTGCTCCGCCTCCGCGCCCGGTACACCGAACGCGTGCGGGCGCTCGCCACGCCGCGCGCGGCGGCCGTGGGCGCGGCGGTGATCGCGCTGCACGTCGGGCTGTGGGTCGCGGCGGCGGCGCTCCTGCCGCGCGCGTGGGCGGCGTCGCCGGCCGCGGCGGCGGCGCTGGTGTTCTTCATCGGCGCGCAGCTCCGGGCGCTCGGCAACGTCATGCACGAGTGCGCGCACGGCACCTTCGTACGCGGTCGCCGCGCCAACGCAGCGCTGGGCCACCTGTTGAGCTTCATCGACTTCGCCGACTTCGCCCGCTACCAGCGCGAGCACCTCACGCACCACCGCCACCTCGGTCACCCCACGCGCGACCTCGACTTCGCCGCGCGCCGCGACCTCTTCCGCGACCGCGGTCTCCCCTTCGTCGTGCAGCACGTCCTGCGGCCGCTGAGCCTGTTCCACCTCCCGCGCTACCTCGCGCCCGTCGTCTGGAACGCGCGCGACGCCCGCCCCGTCGCGCTCGCCCGCATGGCGTTCAACCTCGCGCTCCTCGCGGCGTGCGCCCGTCTCGGGTGGGCGACGCTCGCGGCGGGCTACCTGCTCCCCTACGTGACGGCCTATCAGGTGTTCCGGTACTGGTCCGACGCCGCGGACCACGCCGGGCTCCACGGCGAGGCGGAGGAGTTCTACCGCACGCGCAACCACGCGTTCGGCAGCGCGCTCCTCAACTGGATCGTCTTCCCGCGGAGCGACCAGTACCACCTGGTGCACCACCTGTTCCCGCTGCTGCCGACCCACGCGCTGCGCGAGGCGCACGGGCTCCTCATGAACGAGCCCGAGTACGCCGCCCGCCGCCACGACGTGTCGTCGCTGGTCGCGCCGTAGGCGTCGCGCGGCGCTCGATGGGGGCTCAATGCCAACTTCAGGTCAAGTTTGCCGCTTTCGCGTGTGCGACGTGTCCCCCACCCAACGCTGTCGCGCACCTTCGCGAAGCCCCCACCCTCGCTGCCGCGCGCCCCGCCCCCGCGGAGCGAGGGCGTGGCTGAGCGTGCTGAAACGAGGTGACGAGCTGCCTGCGTCTCGCAGGCGCCCTCGCGCTGCGAGGGCCATCACCTCAACACTTCCTGGATGACGCTTCCACTCGATGTGAGCCGCGTCAGCGCATCGATCACGCGTCGTCGTCGATCTCGATCGCGCGGCGAGAAGCGATGAATGCGAAGGGGCCATGGTCGCCCTCGCAGCGCGAGGGCCCCTGCGAGACGCATGCAGCTTGTCACCTCGTTTCAGCACGCTCAGCCACGCCCTCGC
>JBDHVF010000206.1:0-10682 GCA_039809605.1 Polyangiales bacterium
CGTCCCCGTCGCGTCGGCCGCGGGGCTCGAAGACTCCGTGGACCGCGCGGCCGCTGAGAACATGTCGCAGCTCGTGACGTGCATCGAGCGCGCGCGCCGGAGCGACCCCGACCTCTCGGGGCGCCTCGCGGTGAGGCTCATGGTCGCCCCGACGGGCCGCGTTCGCACCGCCGACCCCGTCGCCACGGGGGCCATGCAGCCGCTCGCGCGCTGCCTCGCCCGCGCCATGTCGTCGTGGGCGCTCGACCGCTCGGGCGGCGAGAACGACGCCGTGGTCACCTGGCCCTTCGAACTCACGCCGCGCTGAGGCGCCCCGCCGATTCGTTCCCATCGACCCGAGGGCGTCGTATCGTTCCGATGCTCGGCGCTCGCTCGACGCCTCACCCTGTCGGCGAACACGTCGTGCAGTGACGAGACACGCGCGACGCTCTCTTTCCATGCGCCGCACTCGGCCGCGCACCGCCGCGCCACTTCACCTACTCTCACCGAGCGATGCCCGACGCAGTGATCCCAACCGAGGTGGAGCGCTTTCTCGTGGCGCACGTGCCCACGGTGGCGCACCTCGAGACGCTGCTCCTGCTGCGCAACGCGACGGGGGCGCCGTGGTCCGCCGAGACGCTCGCCTCGAGGCTGTTCATCACGCCCTCGCAGGCCGAGGGCATCCTGGCGGACCTGCAGTCGCACGGCCTCGCGTCGCCCGAGCCCGACAAGGGCTATCGTTACGCGCCCGCCACGCAGGCGCTCGACGCGGTGATGGCCCTCACGGCCGAGACGTACCGCACGCGCCTCGTCGCGGTGTCGCAGTTCATCCACGCACGCCAGCAGGCGTCGAACATCCAGCAGTTCGCCGACGCGTTCAAGTTGAGGAAGGACTGAGATGGCCCAGGTCGTCTACATCCTATGTGCCGTCACGGCGCTCGCGTGCGCCGCCCTGCTCCTGCGCGGCTACGCGCGCTCGGGCACGAGGCTGCTGCTCTGGAGCGGGCTGTGCTTCGTGGGGCTGACGGTGAACAACGTCCTGGTCTTCGCGGACCTCGTCGTCTTCCCGACGGTCAACATCCTCCCGTGGAGGCACGTGACCGCGCTCGCGTCCATCGCGGTGCTCCTCGTGGGGCTGGTCTGGGAGTCGCGCTGAGGAGGCGGTGACGATGCACAAGTTCCTCATGGGCGCGATCGCGATGGGCTTCGCCGTGGCGGGGCTGTTCTTCTTGCGCTTCTGGCGGCAGACACGCGACACGCTCTTTCTGCTCTTCGCCATCGCGTTCTGGGTCGAGGCCGCCAACCGCACCGTCTACGCGCTGCTCGCGAACCCGGGCGAGGGGAGGCCCATGTTCTTCCTGGCGCGCCTGCTCGCGTACCTGCTCATCCTCGCGGGGATCGCCGTCAAGAACATGCCGCGCAAGCCCTGACCGCGCGGAGGTCAGCGCGAAGGGTCGGTGACGCGCCCGAGGAAGAGCACCGCGCCCGTGTGGCCGTCGCGGATCGCGAAGAGGAAGGGCCTGTCGACGTGCAGCGTCGCGGGCTCGGGGATGCTCACGCGGCCCACGATCACCGCGGTGGCCGCGGCCGCCTCGGTGCCGGCCTCGTCGACGGCGATGTAGCCCTCGTGCAGCACGTCCTGGATGAAGAGCGCGCGGGTGCCGTCCATGCCCGAGAAGTCCGCGCCGCCGCCGAACGCGCTCGTGATGCCGAGGCTCTGGAGCGGGCGCTTGAGCCCCGCGGCCTTGCGGAACGAGAAGCGCGGCAGCGACAGCGTCACGCGGCGCTCGCGCAGCGCGTCGACCACCGAGGCGAAGCGCGCGGCGTCGAGGGAGCGCTCGACCTCGGCGAAGCGGCCCTGGGCGGGCGCGACGACGAGCATCGAGACCTCCTCGCCGACGTAGGGCAGCTCCACGGCCTGCCACCCGTCGCCCTCGGCGTAGCGCAGCCCGGCGACGAGGTTCATCGTGGGCACGCTGCGCGTCGCGCCGTCGAGCAGGTGAAAGTCCGCGGGGCGCGTGTCTTCGACGCGGAATCGCTGCGCCCACGACGCGCTGAAGTACACGGCGTCGGTGAGCACGAGCACGGTCGTGGGCTGCAACACGCCCATGGGGAGCAGCTCCGGGATGCGCCGCTCGGTCTGCGACGACACCCAGGCGTTGATGATCCCGCGCGCGCGCTCGGCCTCGCGCACGAAGTCCACGAGGAACATCCCCGCGCCGTAGCTCTCGGCGAGCGCGTCGAGGAAGGGCGCGAGGAAGCGGTAGCCCCGCTGGCCCCAGAGCGCGTTGACCACCTTCAGCCGAAAGCGCTGCCCGTCGCCCTGCACGGGCCGCGCGGCGCGCTCGGCGAGGGCGAGGTCGAGCGCGTCGAAGGCCGCGCGGGTGCGCGCCTGCCCGAGCGAGAAGCCGAGCGCCGAGGCCATCTGCGACTCGGTCTCGCCGCGCGCCCCCGCCCAGGTCATCGCCAGCGCGACCGACACGCTGTGCGGAGACATCACCACGTTCCCCGCCTCGGCCGCGACCTCGCGGTAGAGCGAGAGGCCGAACGCGGTGTTGCCGTTCACCAGCGCACGCACGTCGTCGGGCGAGGCCATCGGTGCGGTGATGCGTGCGCGCGACGAGCGCGCGAGCTCCGCGCCGGGGGGCACCGTCGAGGGGCCGGCGCCCCCGTCGGGCGTGCCGTCGTCGAGCGAGCAGCCCGCCGCCGCGGCCAGCGCGAGCAGCTCGAGGAAGTGTCGTCGCGTCGATTCCATGGCGTCACCCGAAGGCACGTCGTGGCAACGCGCGTGCCCGCGGGAGCCGCGCTCGGAAGCGCTCTACCGGCTCGCGCTCGCGTGCGCCTCCGCCCGCACGACGAGCACGTCGCAGGGCGCGTGGCGCAGCACGTTCTCGGCGATCGAGCCCACGAGGATGCGCCGCAGCCCCGTGCGGCCGTGGGAGCCCACGACGAGCAGGTCGGCCAGCGCCTCGCGCGCGTACCGCACGATCTCGTGCCCCGCGCTCCCGGGGCGGAACACCGGCGTCACCGCGAGCCCCGACGCGGCGGCGCGCTCCTTCGCGAGCGCCTCGAGCTTCGCCCGCGCCTCGTCCTGGATCCGCTCGAGCTCCAGCGCGAAGCGCGCGTCGGACGTCGCCGCGATGTGCGCCGTCGTCTCGTCGACGTAGAGCAGCCGCAGCCCCGCCGCGGCGAGCCCGCGCGCCACCGAGAGCGCGGCGTCGAGGGCGGCCTTCGACGGATCGGAGAAGTCCGTCGCGCAGACGATGATCATGTCGTGACCGAGCTTCATGGCGCCTCGACCTCCGGGGAGGAGTGTAGCGCGCGCCGCGACGTCACACCGGCGGCTGATCGGGGTGGGGGCCGCGGGCGATGCGCTCGCGGAGCCGGTCGCGCAGCGCTTCGAGCTCGCGGCGGTGCGACCACGCGAGCGCGACGAGGCACGCGGCCCAGGCGAGCGCGAGGGGGGCGAGCGTCCACGTGGTGACGTAGAGCACCGCGGGCTCGAAGGGCCGGTCGCGCGTCACGAGCTCGCGCCGCGGGTACACCGCGCGCTCGTACGCGGGGAGCGTGAGGGCCACGGGGGTCACGCCCTGGAGCACGCCCTCGACGGCGCTCTGCGCGAGCACGTTGCCGAGCTCGCCCGACGCCACGCGCCCTGCGGGGCCGCGGTGGCGCGCGCCCATGCCGCCCTCCTCCTGGTCGCTGATCGTCGACGAGGGCGTGGCGCGGGAGACGTCCTCGCGCGCGGCGCGTGAGCCCACCGTGAGCAGCGCGCCGACGCCCACGAGCAGCGCGAGCCCCGCGGCGCCCGCGAGCGCGAGCTTCGCGAGGGTGCGCGCGGCGCCCGCGAGGAGCCTGCCCGCGAGCCAGAAGGCGCCCGCGCACGCGAGGGCGACGACGAGCGTGACGAACAGGGGCTTCGACGCGAACCACGCGCCCGCGAGCGCCGCGACGCCGAGCGCGCGGCGGGCCCGCGTGCGAAAGGCGATCCACGCGGCGATGAGCGCGACGAGCACCGCGGCGGCGTCGCCCTCGTCGAGCATGAACCCCGGCGCGTCGCCGCCGAGCACGGCCACGGGGTAGACGCCGGGCGGCAGGCCCAGGGTCATCGACACCCGGCTGGTGGCGAGCGGGTGCGTCGGGGTCGCGACGCGGAGCCACCCCCCGAAGGTGCCGATGTCGGCGTGGCCGATGGCCTGCACGCGCGCGACGTGGCTGCCGGTGCGCAGCGGCACGAGGATCTCGCGCGCGTCGCCGCGGTGCATGATGCGCTCGGCGCTCCCGTCGGTGGCGAGGTAGGTCGGCCGCGCGCGCGGGTCGTAGAGCAGGTAGTCGATGCCGTTGTTCTCGTAGCGCAGGGTGTCGTCGCTCACGAGGTCGCCCTGGCGCGTGAGCACCACGGTGCGGTCGTGCGCGTGCACGACGGCGGCGAGGGCCTCGACGCTGGTGAGCGTC
The DNA here is from genome assembly GCA_039809605.1 of Polyangiales bacterium. Classification (GTDB taxonomy): domain Bacteria; phylum Myxococcota_A; class Polyangia; order Polyangiales; genus CAISKJ01. The sequence continues at coordinate 4,435 of JBDHVF010000206.1, forward strand.
TGCACCGAGGGCTCGAGGCGCTGCCCGCGCTGCACGAGGTAGAGCCGCGCCGAGGGCTGCGTGCGGGCGATGGGCGACTCGGCCGAGTCGACCTGGCGCGCGTCGCCGCCGACGGTGATGCGGTGCTCGGCGTCGCTCTCGATGAGCCACCACTCGTACTCCGAGCGGGGGTCGGGCGTGAAGGTCGTCACGCGCGGGAGCGTGCCCGTCACGGTCACCTCGGCCTGCCGCCCCGAGGTGGGGAGCAGGAGGTCGGCGCCGTCGACGCGCCACCCCGTCGAGCCCGTCACGTCGAGCACGCGCTCGCCGAAGCGCAGCGGCAGTCGCACCACGCCGAGGTCGGCGCCCGACTGGAGCACGAGGCGCCACGTGAAGCCCACCTCGCGCCCGACCCTCACCGCGTGCGAGAGCTGAAACACCGTGGGGCCCGCCGCGGGCCGCTCGGCGGCGCCGCGGTCGAAGTGCACGGTGGTGTTGCGCAGCCCCGCGAGGTGCGGCCCCTCGACGACGCGCGCGCCCGTGAGCTCGGCGTCGAGCGTGTTGAGGGGCCCCGTGATGGTGAGGGCGAGGTCGTCTTGAAACGACAGCGTGCCGCGCAGCACGAAGCGCCGCGACGAGGTGTGCAGAAAGTACCCCTCGTCGTCGAAGCTCACGGCCGCGGGGCGTCCGTCTTCGGTGACGCCCTCGACGCGCACCTTGCCGGGCGGGCCGAAGAGGGGGACGGCGACGGGGCCGTCGGCGAGCACCGCGCCTTCGAGCTCGAACGCGAGCGACGACGGGTCGAGCGAGCCGGTGAGCCGCAGTCGCTGCAGCGCGAAGCACCGCCGCTCGCAGTCGCGCGCCCCGCGCCGCTGGTCGGCCCAGCGCACCAGCGTGTCGAGCTGCGCGGCCCACGAGTCGGGCGGCAGGGTGATGGCGTTCGCCGCGGTCGTCGGCGTCGTCGGGGTCTGCGCCGCCGCGGCCCCCGCGAGGGCCAGCAGCGCGAGCATGAGGTAGAGCGCGAACAGAGTGGTGCGTCGCATGGGAGGGATCCCCTTCGTGGAGTCGCGCGCGATCATACCGCGCGGCTCATGTAGACTCGCGAGGTCGTGAAGAGATCCATCGGCCTGGTGCTCGTCGCGCTCTCGGGGGTCGCATGCGGAGAGGCCACGAGCGTCGTCCCCGACGACGGCGGCGTCGACGTCGACCCGCCGGGTGACGCGGAGCGACCCGACGCGCCACCGCCGCCTCCCCCTCCGCCTGCGTGTACCGCGGCGCCGGGGGGAGGCTCGATGACCGTGCGCGCGCCGACGCCGCTGATGGGCCTTCGCGACATGGGCTCGGAGTCGTGGCTGGGCGCGCCCGCGGTGGCCGACCTCGACCGCGACGGTTCGATGGAGGTGATCGCGGGCCGCGAGACGCGCGTGGTGGTGTGGCGGGCGAGCGGCGCGGTGCGCTGGGGCGCGTCGCCGAGCGGGTCGCGGGTGTGGGCGCCGCCGCTGGTGGGCGACTTCACGGGCGACGCGAGCCTCGAGGTGGTGGCCGCCGCGGGCGACCGCATCGCGATGTACACGGCCGCGGGCGCGATGGTCGCGGGCTTCCCCGTGCGCTTTCGCGACGAGGTGCGCGCGCTCGCGGCGGGCGACCTCGATGGTGACGGCCGACCCGAGATCGTGGCCGCGTCGACGACCACGTCGGGCAGCGGCGCGCGCGAAGACGTGCTGATGGCCTACCGCGCGAACGGCGCGGTGCTCAGGGGCTTTCCCCCCAACGGCACGGGCGCGTCGCGGTGCGACGGGGCGTGCGACGTCGCGGGCGCGTTCGACCAGAACCTGGCGATCGGCCCGCTCGACGGCGACGGTCTGATGGACGTGGTGGCGCCGACGGACAACGCGTACATCTCGTGGCACCGCGGGACGGGCGAGGCGTTCCCCGTGGCGCCGATCTTTCGAGGGGTGACGCGGTCGCCGGGCGTGCGATTCTTCACCGACTACGCGAACGCGCAGCAGGGCTGGGCGATGAACGAGTCGACGGCCGAGCAGGCTCACTTCACCACCTCGGCGCCCGCCATCGCCGACCTCGACGGAGATGGCGCGCGAGAGATCGTCGTGCTCGGCTCCATCCAGAACGCGTCGCAGACCGATCGGCACCGCGGCGTGGGCCTCTTCGTGGTGCGCCCCGACGGCACGCGCCCCGCCGCGTGGACCGCGCCCTTTCAGGTGCGGCAGTACCTCGCGGGGCTCGACGACTTCGACGGCACCAACGTGGTGGGCGCGACCGATCAGGTCGCCGTGGCCGACGTCGACCCCGCATCGCCGGGAATGGAGGTCGTGTTCGCGGGTTACGACGGGCGCCTCTGGTGCGTGGGCGCCGACCGGTCGATGCGATGGAGCTACCAGTTCACCACGGCGAACAACCAGCTCACCGCGGGCGCGGTGATCGCGGACCTGTCGGGCGACGGCCGCCCCGAGGTGGTGTTCGCGACGTACTCGACCGCTCGCAACACGAGCGCGCTCTACGTGCTCGACGCGCGCGGGGCGCTGCTTCACCGCGTGGCGCTGCCGGGCCGAGGCGCGATGAGCGCGCCCGCGGTGGCCGACGTGAACGGCGACGGATCGCTCGAGGTCGTGGTCAACCTCAAGGACGCCGCGCCCGACGAGGTGCTCGTCTTCACCGTCGCGGGCTCGTCGAACAACTGCGCGCCCTGGCCCATGGGGCGGCGCACGGCGATGCGCGACGGCTACGTGCGCTGACGGCGACTGCGGGCGCCGCGACGCTTGCCGCGCCCGTGAAGGTCGGGTTATAGCGGCCGCCGCGCCCCGCCCATGAACCGACCCTCGCCACGCCTCGCGCTCCGCGCAGCACTCCTCGCGCTCCTGGCCGTGGCGATGATCGTCGCGGCGCCCCTGACGGCGCGCGCGCAGCAGCAGCCCCGACTGCACCTGGGCGGCGGCGAGGGCCTCCAGCTCCCGCAGCTCGCGCCGCCTGACGTGTCGACGCCCGAGGCGCCCGCGCAGACCCCGGCCGAGCCCGAGCAGCCCGCGGTGACCGACCGCACGACCGCGGCGGCGGACCAGGGCTGTCAGCGCGTGGTGCGCGTGCGGCTCGTGGGGCTGCGCAGGCTCGACGCGGCCGACATCCGCGAGACGGTGCGCACGCGCGAGGGCGAGTGCCTCTCGCGCACGCTCGCGCAGGCCGACGCGCGGAGGCTCTGGGACCTGGGCTTCTTCCGCGACGTCGTGGTGTCGTCGGAGCCCGCGGAGGGCGGCGTCGAGCTCCGGTACCGCTTGCAGGAGCGGCCGACGATCCACGCGGTGCGCTTCGAAGGCTACGACGAGGTCGACGAGGACAAGCTCCGCGAGACGATCGACCTGCGCGACGGGTCGGTGCTCAGCGAGACGGCCGTTCGCCGCAACGTGCAGAAGATCGTCGACCTCTACGCCGAGAAGGGCTTCTTTCTCGCCGAGGTGACCTACCGGGTCGTGCCCGTGCGGGGCGAGACCGAGCAGGTCGACATCGTCTTTCACATCGTCGAGCGCACGCAGGTGCAGGTGCGCAGCATCCGGTTCATCGGCAACCAGAACCTCTCGAGCGAGGAGCTGCGCGGCGTGATGACCACGTCGGCGGGCAACTTCTTCTCGTTCCTCACGTCGTCGGGCACCTTCCGCGAGGACGCGTTTCGCAACGACGTCGACATGCTGCACGCGGCCTACTACGACCGCGGCTACCTCACCGTCGACATCTCGCAGCCGCGCGTGGCGCTCTCGCCCGACAGGCAGTTCATCGACATCGTCATCAACGTGCGCGAGGGCCCGCGCTACCGCATCGGCCGCCTGCGCGTGATGGAGGTCGACGACGAGGGCAACGAGGTCGAGCCCCTCGGCGGCCGCCGCGCGCTGCGCGAGAAGGTGCACGTCGCGCCCTCGGAGTTCTTCTCCCGCTCGGAGATCGCGCGCGACATCCTGGGCGTGCAGACCTACTACCGCGACGCGGGCTACGCGAACGTCGAGGTGACGCCCGACATCCAGCCCGACCCCGCGCGGCAGACGGTGGACCTCACGGTGCGCATCGTCCGCGGCCCCGTGGTGACGGTTCACCGCATCGAGGTGCGCGGCAACTCGAAGACCTCGGAGCGGGTGATCCGCCGCGAGATGCAGCTCATCGAGGGCGAGCGCTACAGCGAGACCGACTACCAGGCCTCGCGCCGGCGCATCATGGCCCTCGGGTACTTCGAGCGCGTCGACCTGTCGACCGAGTCGGTCGAGGGGCACCCCGACTGGCTCGTGGTGAACGTCGAGGTGGCCGAGCGGCCGACGGGCACGTTCCAGATCGGCGCGGGCTTCTCGTCGGTCGAGAGCTTCATCGCGACGGCGCAGATCCAGCAGCTCAACCTCTTCGGCCGCGGCCAGTCGCTCACGCTCCAGGCGCAGATCTCGGGCCTCAGGCAGATCTTCTCCGCGCGCTTCGTCGAGCCGTACCTCTTCGACTCCGACTGGACCTTCGCGCTCGACATCTACAACTCGCTGCGCGCCTTCCAGGACTTCACCCGCACCTCGACGGGCGGCACGCTGACCTTCGGGTATCCGATCCTCGGCAACGACCTGCGGCTCTACGCGACGTACACGGGCGAGCTCGTGGGCGTGAACCTCGGCACGTCGACGGGCATCTTCGGCTCGGGCAACACGCTGCCTTCGAGCTTCCAGCGCCTCCCGATCGCCAACATCTTTCAGGCCGGCATCACGAGCTCGCTGGGCGTCTCGCTGGCCTACGACAACCGCGACAACCGGCTCTTTCCCACCGACGGCGTGTTCGCGCGCATCGGCGTCGACGTGGCCGACCCGGTGCTCGGCAGCCAGAACGTCTACACCCGCGTGACGGGCTGGTTCCGCTTCTACCGCCCGCTCTTCTCGGGGGTGGTGTTCAAGATGAACGTGCAGGGCGGCCTCGTCACCTCGCGCCTCGAGCGCGGCGTGCCGCTCTTCGAACGGTTCTTCCTCGGCGGCATCTTCGACGTGCGCGGCTACCGCCTGCGCACCGTCGGCCCGCGCCTGCTGCTGCCCGGCTCGCAGGACCCCAACGCCGCCCTGGTGACCAACGGCGCCGTCATCGGCGGCAACGTGCAGTTCTTCTACAACCTCGAGCTCGAGTTCCCGATCATCACGGCGGTGGGCATCCGCGGCGTGCTCTTTCACGACGCGGGCAACGTGTTCAACACCGAGCAGCTCTACTGCCGCTCGTCGGGCGGCGCGCCCGCGCGCGAGGTCGACCCCTGCACGAGCTTCCTCAGCAACCCCACGGCGCTGCGCTACAGCGTGGGCTTCGGCATCCGGTGGCAGAGCCCGCTCGGCCTCTTGCGCTTCGAGTGGGGCTTCCCCATCAACCGCGTGCTCCCCATCGAAGAGAGCAGCGTGTTCGAGTTCACCATCGGAAACTTCTTCTGATGACCACCGACGACCCGCAAGACGCCGCGCGCTGGCAGGCCGTCGAAGAGGCCGCGGAGCTCCTGCGCGAGGGCGACGCCGAGGGGGCGATTCCTCTCCTTCGCGCGGAGCTCGAGCGCGACCCGGGCAACGTGTACGCGCACTTTCACCTCGGCAACGCGCTCGCGCACGCGGGCAAGCACGGCCCCGCGCTCGCGGCCTACGCCGAGGCCGAGCGGCGCGCGCCGGCGTACCTCGGCGCCGTCGTCGCGAAGGGCTGGTGCCTGCACGAGCTCGGGCGCTTCGCCGAGGCCGTGCGGGCGGGCCAGCGCGCGCTGGAGCTCCGCCCCGAGGACCCCGACGCGCTCTACCTCCTGGGCGTCTCTCACGCCGAGATGGGCGACCGCCGCGCGGCCATCGAGCACCTCGAGCGCTACCTCGCGACGCGGCCCGAGGTCGAGGCGCGCCACGAGGCCGAGGCGCTGCTCACCGCGCTGCGCGGCAAGGCGAGGCCCATCGAGCCCGTCTAGCGCTCGATCACGGGCGCGTCGGGGTCGCGGCGGATCTCGAACGCGAGCGGCTCGCGCTCCGAGCGCCACGCGGCGGGCACCGCGCCGGTGTGGAGCGCCACGATGCCGCCGACGATGGCGCAGGTCGTGTCGCGGTCTCCGAGGCCCTCGACGGTGGTCCAGAGCGCGTCGTCGTAGCTCGCGAGGTGGCGGTCGGCGCACCAGAGCGCGAAGGGCACGGTGTCGGGCGACGTCACGCGCTCGCCCGTTCCGAGCGTGGCCGCCGCGAGGCGCACCGACGCGTCGCGGCCGAGGTCGAGGGCCGCCGCGAGGCCCCGCC
>JBDHVF010000207.1:0-10670 GCA_039809605.1 Polyangiales bacterium
GCGGCTGCCGTGACACTCTCGTCTCCGCGCACGAGGGCGACCCCGTGAGGGTGACGCGCGGCCGCGAGCGAGATCGGAGCTCTCATCGGTACCTCCTCTCGCGCGTCGCGAAGAACCCCGCGAGCGCGGGCGCGTACGGCGCGTCGGTGCGGATCGTCACCTCGTCGACGCGCGCCTCGGCGAGCGCGCGGCGCACCTCCTCGCGGCCCCGCGCTGCGGCTTCTGCGAAGCGCCGCCGCACGGACCCTCGCGAGGTGTTCACCGCGACGAGCTCGCCCGTCTCGGCGTCTTCGAGGGTCACCACGCCCACGTCGGGCAGCTCCTCCTCGCGGCGGTCGACGATGCGCACGGCCACCACGTCGTGCCGCGCGTTCGCGAGCGAGAGCGCGTGGCGCAGGGCCTCGCGCCGCGCCTCGCGCCCCGGCCCCGGCGCCTCGTGCGTGACGAGGTCGGAGACGAGAAAGACCACGGCGCGCCTGCGCAGCACGCGGCCCACGTGGTCGAGCGCGCGCGGCACGTCGGTGCCCCGGCCCAGGGGCTCGTGCGTGAGCACCTCGCGGATGATGCGCAGCGCGTGGCCTCGCCCCCGCCCCGGCGGCACGTAGCGCTCCACCCGGTCGGAGAAGAGCAGCAGCCCGACGCGGTCGCCGTTGCCGAGGGCGCTGAACGCGAGGCAGCTCGCGACCTCGGCGGCCACCTCGCGCTTGGTCCGCGCGGTCGAGCCGAAGTCGCCCGAGGCGCTCACGTCGACGGCGAGCAGCACGGTGAGCTGGCGCTCCTCGGTGAACTCCTTGATGAAGGGGCGCCCCGCGCGCGCGGTGACGTTCCAGTCGATGGCGCGCACCTCGTCGCCGGGCACGTACTCGCGCACCTGGTCGAAGTCGACGCCGCGGCCTCGAAAAGCCGAGCGGTAGCGGCCCCCGAGGGCCTCGTCGACGCGGCGGCGCGTGGTGATCTCGACGCGGCGCACCCGCTCGATCACGTCGCGCACCGCGTCGTTCGCGTCGCGCGCGCTCATGGCACCGCCACCGCCTCGAGCACCGCCGAGACGATGCGCTCGGAGGTGACGCCCCGCGCCTCGCCCTCGTAGCTCGGCGCCACGCGGTGCCGAAGCACGTCGGGCGCGAGCGCCTTCACGTCGTTGGGGGTCACGTAGGCGCGCCCCTGAAGAAACGCCCAGGCCTTCGCCGAGAGGGTGAGCGCGATGGTGGCGCGCGGCGACCCCCCGTAGCGCACGAAGGCGTCGAGGTCGGCCCCGGCCTCCGAGGGCCTTCGCGTGGCGCGCACGAGGCGCACCACGTAGTCGCGCACCCGGTCGTCGACGTGCACCGCGTCGACGACGGCGCGCGCGTGGAGGATCTGGTCGAGCGTGGCGACGGCCGACACGTCGAGCCGCGGCTGCGTGGTCGCCATCGCGTCGAGGATCTGCCGCTCCTCGCGCGCGTCGGGGTAGTCGACGATCACCTTGAGGAGGAAGCGGTCGACCTGCGCCTCGGGCAGCGCGTAGGTGCCCTCCTGCTCGACGGGGTTCTGCGTCGCCATCACCATGAAGGGGCGCGGGAGCGCGTGGGTCTCGTCGCCGAGCGTGACCTGCCGCTCCTGCATGGCCTCGAGCAGCGCGCTCTGCACCTTGGCGGGCGCGCGGTTGATCTCGTCGGCGAGCACGAGGTTGGCGAAGATGGGCCCGCGCTTCGTCTCGAAGCGCCCCTCGTGGGGCACGTACACCAGCGTGCCCACCACGTCGGCCGGCAGCATGTCGGGCGTGAACTGGATGCGCCGGAAGCGCGCGTCGACCGCCGACGAGAGGGTCTTGAGCGAGAGGGTCTTGGCGAGGCCAGGCAGGCCCTCGACGAGCACGTGCCCGCCCGTGAGCAGCGCCACGAGGAGCCGGTCGACCAGCGGCCTCTGGCCCACGACCACGCGTCCGAGCTCGGCGCGCAGCCGCGAGGCCCAGAGCGAGTTGTCGCGCACGGCCTGCTCGAGCGCGTCGAGCTGCGAACGTGCCGGGGCGCCGTCATGGCGCGTGACGCGCGCGGCGTCTCTTCCTTCGTTGAACATCGTGGGGGTTCTCCTTCGGCGGCGCACGCTGCGACCGCGCGGAGCCCACGATGCCCCCCTCGCCCTGCCGTAACCTGATCGCAACCTTACAAGCTGGTCATGTTCGCGCCCCCCTTGCGCCGTGGCGGCCGCGCGTGGCGGGCCCGCGCGTCGAGCGGCTCCGCCACAGTGGCCAGGCGCGACGACCGCGAAATGACGTAATGGTACGCGCCGTGCGAAGCGCGAGGCGGGGGGCGAAGGTCTCGCTCGACGCACCGTCACGCACGGATCGCGAGGCTCGCGACGCCCCGGAGAGGAGCATCGCTGCGATGAGGCTCGGAACCTGTCTGCGCACCCTGCTCGTGATCGCGGGCTGTGCGGCCGGCGGGGCGTGTCTGCCGACCCCCGACGACGGTCACGGCCGCGACGGCGGCCACGGCGCACACGACGCATACGCCGACACCTCGGACGCCACCGCGCCCGACGCGAACGCGAACGACACCGCCGAGGACGTCACCCCGGCGCCGCCCGGCGAGCGCTGCGACGCGCCCGTGGCGCTCACGGCGTCGGGGCTCTTCCCGCGCATCGACAACACGCGGAACGGAGGCGACCCCACCGTGCAGGCCTGCCGCCCCAGCGCGGCGCGCCAGCGCTTCTTCGACTTCACCGTGCCGCCGGGCCAGCGCGCGGTGTTCGCGGCCATTCCGCTCGCGCCGCAGGTGCGGCTCGTGGCGCGCATGGTGATCACCTGCGACGCGGCCGAGTGCATCGACGACGGCGAGTCGCCCGTGCCCGGCGCGCCCGTGGTGGTCTCGTACGCCAACGACAACGACGACGCGCGCCACAAGGTCGTGGCCGTGAGCGCCTCGCGGCCCGAAGACGACACGGGCTTCGCGGTGCGCCTGCACTTCGAGCCCATCGCGGTGGCGCCGCCCACCAACGACAACGTCGCGTGCGAGCGCGCGCTGCCGCTGGCGCCCGGCGCCACGATCTTCGACCAGTACGTCGAGACCAGCCCCGTCGAGGCCGCGGCGTGCCCCGCGCCCACGGCGCCGCAGCGCTTCTACGTCGTGCACATCCCCGCCCACATGCGCGCGAGGGTCAACGTGCGCTCCGTGCTCGAGACCGAGCTCATCTGGCGCCCGCTGGTGCGCGTGCTCGACGGCTGCGAGACGGCGCGCTGCCTCTCGATGGACCGCAGCCCGACGACCGAGACGTCGTTCACGCCCGTGCTCGCGGAGAATCGCACGGACTCGGTGCGCAGCGTGATCGTCGCGGTCGCCAGCCCCGGCGCCGAGACGCAGCCCCCCAACCCCTTCGACATCGACGTGAGCATCGAAGCGTTCCCGACGCCCGCGCCCAACGCGATCTGCGGCACCGCGCAGGTCGTGCCCGTGGGCGCCGAGCGCGTCGAGATCGCCGGCGACACCAACGGCGGCACCGAGACGGGCTCCACCTGCGGCGCGCCCCCGAGCTCGTGGAAGGTCGTCTACTACGCGATCGACGTCGCGCCCGCGAAGACCCTCACGGTCACGCTCCGCGGCAACTACGACCGCGTGCGGCTGCGCGCGCACTGCGACGCCACCGTGTGCATCGCCACCGCCGAGACCACCGAGAACTCGGGCCCGCGGACCGTCACGTACACCAATACCGGCGGCGCCACGCAGCGGCTCATCCTCGAGGTGGGCAGCAGCCGCGCGCCCACGGGCGGCTTCAACCTCGTCGCCACCGTCACGCCGTAGCGCGGGCGGAGCTTTCCGCTTCCTCTCGGCGGCCCGGCGGGTGCAGCGCAGCGGGTGCGCACGTCGCGAGCGTGCGGATCTGCCACGGAGGCAACGAGATGGAGAGCATGACTTCACAACCCAGGCCGCGGACGGTCGTCGCCGCGATCGACTTCGACGAGGCGGGCGCGATCGCGCTCCGCGAGGCCGCGAGGCTCACCGCGGGCGGAGACCTCCACGTGGTGCACGTGCTCGACGCCGCGCCCGCGCGCAGCGACACGGCCATCGAGCGCGTCGCGGAGGACCTGCGCGAGGTGCCCGCGCGCATCCGCCGCTACCTCACCGAGCAGGGCGTCACGGGCGCGAGCTTCGCGCACGTGCGCGTGCCCGGAGAGGGCGACGTGGCCGAGGCCATTCAGCAGCTCGCGGTCGACGTCGACGCCGACGTGATCGTGGTGGGCGCCCACGACGACGAGGGCGCGCTCCACCGGCTGCTCCACGCGTCGGTGGCCGAGGCGCTCGCGCGGCGCGCGCACTGCCCCGTGGTGGTGGCGCGCCCCAAGGACTACCACGCCCTCTCGCGCAGCCCGCGCATCGAGCCGCCGTGCCCCGACTGCGTGCGCGCGCGGCGCGAGAGCGGCGGCGCCGTGTGGTGGTGCGCCGAGCACCAGCAGTCGCCGCGCGCGCGGGCGCACCGCTACACGGTCGACACGTCGGTGGGCGACTCCTTCTTCGACTCGAACGTCATCCCGACCGGGGTGAAGATGTTCTGACTGTGCGGCGCGCCGCGAGGGCGCCCGCCGCGACGCCCGCCACCAAGAGCCCGAGCGCCGCGGCGCGGAGCAGCGCCCCCGACACGCGCGAGGCCCGCACGGGCGTGATGAACGCTCGCGTCGCGGCCTCGCCGCGCGCGGTGTCGGGGCCCACGTAGAGCGCAATGAGGTTGCCTGAGCCCGGCGCGCGCCCCCAGGCCACGCGGTCGTCGAGCGTCATGCGCTCGTCGGTCTCGAAGCGCGCGCGAATGGCGTCGACGTTGCGCGCGGCGGTGAAGGGCGAGGGCTCCTCGAGCACGCGCGCGTTACCGCCCGGCCCCCCGGCGACGCGGCGGGCGACGTCGCGGGCGAGCGTCGCGCGGTCGCCCTCGGTGCCGAAGCCACCGGCCCCCTGCGTGAGCTGGAGCACGGTGAACGCCCGCGTGCCGACGCCCTTCATGCAGCGCACGACGGCGCCGGGCGCGTCGGAGCGCAGCGCGTCGAAGCCCTGCGGGCAGCGCGCTCGCAGCGTGGGGTTCACGGGCGCCCCCCACGGCGCGGTGCCCTCGACGGTCTCGAGCCACGACGCCATCGCGGGGTCGCGCGCGAGCTCGGACTGCGGCCCGTACACGATCGAGAGCATCCCGTGGCCCTGGCCCGCGCTGAGAAAGTACACGTCGCTCCTGAGCGCCTCGCCCGTGTGCTCGCGGGTGACGCTCGCGCCCTCGAGGCCCGGCGCGCGCAGGCGATCGGGCCGCGGCGGCGCGTCGAAGCCGCTCTCGCGCGCGACGGCGGCGAGCGACGCGTCGTCGAGCTCGCCCGAGGGCGTCCACACGAGGTGCAGCTTCGCGTCTTGAAGGCCCTCCTCCGCGGTGCCGCAGGTCATCACCGAGCGGCCGAGGGGCGTGTCGCGGTAGGGACGCGGCGTCCACCCCTCGGGGCAGCTCACGCGCGCGTCGTAGCCCGTGGCGACCATTCCCCCGAGGAGCGCCGCGCCGCCCAGCGCCACGCCCCCGAGCGCGCCCAGCGCGAGCTTCTTCGCGGGGCTCACGCTCCGCGCCTCGCGCGATCGGTCACGTACGTCATCGGGCAGTCATCGCCTCCGGGGGCGGACGTTGCCACGACCCGGGGCGCGCCGTGCAGTGGGAACCGTCGCTACGCGTGGCCGTGCTTCGCCTGGGGCGGCGCCGAGGGGCGGCGTGCCGGGGCGCTGCCCGGCGCGGGCATCATCGACATGATCGCGCCGGTCGCCCACGTCGCCGCGAAGATCAGGGCCAGCGGCAGCCAGAAGCCCGCGAAGCTCAGGAACATCGCGGCGCTGCGCTGGATCAGGCCCGCGACGACCACGGCGTCGAGCAGCGCGACGAGGCCCGCGAAGGCGAGCGCGGCGACGAAGGGCTCGCGCGCGCCCTCCGGGCGGAAGTAGAGCGACGAGACGGCCGCGAAGATGATCGGCGCGGCGACCGCGTGGATCACGAACGCGACGCCCGTCGACGCCGCCGCGAGCAGCGACATCATCACCGCCGCGCAGAGCGCCCAGCCGACGACCCCGTGCGCCACGAGGCGGCCGATGGAGCGGCCCGGAGGCTCGATCACGGCTCCGGGGCGCGCGGAGGGCAGCGCGCGAGAGAGCTCGGTCGCCCACGCGCGGATGCGCGCGGGGTTGCGCCAGTCGCCCGCGTTGGTGCGGGCCATCGCCTCGGCGGGAAAGCCCTTCGCCGATGCCTCGAGGCGCCCGCCGAAGGTCGCGTGGCCGAGCGCGCCGACGCGTCCCATGAGGGCCCTCACCTCGCGCGTAGGGGCGATCGCGTCGCGGTCGGCCGAGTCGTCGAGGGGACCGCTCGAGAAGAACCACACGGGCACGCGACGGAGCTCGGCGAGGTGCCGCTCGACGAACCTGCGTGCATCGTGGTGCCAACGGTTCGCGTAGAGCGCACCGCCCACGAGCGCCGCGTCGACGCCGCGGAGGTCGACGACGTCGGCCGCGGGCAGCGCGACGACCTCGTGCCCCTCGCGCTGGAGCGCCTCCGCGAGGGTCTTGCCGATGCCTTCGGTGCCGCCTGCCTTCGAACCCCAGGTGACCAGGATGCGCATGAGAGCCTCCGGGGTGAGCGAAGTGCAAGGCGAAGACCCTTGGGGGTGGTGGTCGCGAGCGAGGACTCACTCCGAGCGGTCGCTACGTCACCGCGCGGGCCAGGCGACGCTGCCCTCGCGGTCGAGCCACCAGACGAGCGCAGCGTTCCCCCCCAACGTCAGCGGATCGGTGTCGGCCTGCGCGCGGGCACGCCCTTTCGGGTGAGATCGACCTCGAAGCGGGCGACGGCCTCGTCGAGGACGACCTTCACCTTCGCTGCAAGCCGGTCGAACTCGCTGCCGGTGGGAGGGTCGATGATCCTGCCTGTCGTCGTGGGGTAGCGGTACGTCGTCGCGTACGCGGCCAGTTCTTCGACGGCGCGCAGCGCGGGCTTCAACGGGTTCGCGTCGGGAACGAGGTCGACCATGAGGTCGAGCTGGTGCCTGACCCCCGCGTGCACGCCCTCGGCCGTCAGCACGGCGCGAATGACCTTCTCCGCGGCCTGTTCGCAGAGGTACACCGCGTTCCGGTTGCCGCGAGCGGCGAGGAGCAACGCGCCGTCGAGATCCTCGTTGGCGATCCTGAGCAGGTTGGCGATCAGCGCGTCAGCGCTCACGAAGCAGCACCCCCTCGTGGGCGACATCGTACGCAAGCGTGTTCACAGTCCCGCACGCGTCGCGAAACTCCCGCGCGTGGCAGACGAATACGTCCGCAGCGCACCCGCTGCCCCGTTGCACCTGCCAGACGGATCGCGGATCGAGCGCACGCTCATCGACGCCGTCGTCGACCACGACGAGAAGATCCCAGTCGCTCCGCGGCCCCGCGTCGCCCCGAGCCCGGCTACCGAAGAGCCACACCTGCTGCGGGCGCCAGGTCTTCTCGATGCGCGCAAGCAGCGTCTCGATCGGCGCCAGATCGAGGACGTGCCCTCGCGCATCCACGGGCTCCGATCGAACACCGACTCTTCGCAGCGCACCAGGCTGCGCTCGATGCGAGGCCAGGCGCGCATTGGGTCCCATGGAGACCACGCTACCACGCCGACGCCCGATCCTCGCCGCGCTCGCGGAGCAGGGCGCTTCTACGTCACCGCGCGGGCCAGGCGACGCTGCCCTCGCGGTCGAGCCACCAGAGCAGCGCTGCGAAGACCATCCCGTTGCGCAGGCTCCCGTCGCGCACCAGCTCCCGCAGCCGCGCGAGCGGAACGACCTCGAGCTCGAGGTCCTCGTCGTCGTCGAAGCTCGTCGGGCCAGCGAGGCGGCAGTCCTCCGCGAGCACCGTGTGGCAGGTGTTCGACTGGTACGCGGCGTTGGGGGCCACGGCGCCGATCACCGTGCACCGCCCCGCGGCGTAGCCGGTCTCTTCGAAGAGCTCGCGCGCGGCGGCCTCCGTGGGAGACTCGCCGGGCTCCACCAGCCCCGCGGGGATCTCGAGCTCGACGCGCTCGGTGCCGTGCCTCCACTGGCGCACGAGCAGGAGCTGGCGCTCGGGCGTGAGCGCGACGATGTTCACCCAGTCGGGGTTCTCGAGCACGTAGTAGTCGCCCACGCGGCCGGTGCCGGGGTGCTCCGCGCGGTCGCGGCGCAGCCGGAAGATGGGCGTGTCGAGCAGGTGGCTGCTCTCTCGTCGAATGAAGGGTCGGACCATGCCGCGAAGCTACACCCGCGCACCGCACGCGGCCTCCACGCAGTTCGAGGACAGTGGCACCGCGGCCTCGCGCGATGAACCTCGTGCAGAGGTCGCGCACCGCGCAGAGCGCCCGCGAACCGACGCGCATCGCTCGACGACGTCGCGCGCGAGCCGCCGACGGGCACGCGCGATGCTCGATGGGATCTGCATGAACCCTCGCGCGCTGCTCCCCTCGCTGCTCGTGACGCTCGCCGTACACGGCGTCGCGTGCACGTCGACATCGCCCTCGCCCGCGGACGTTCCCCCCTCGGACGTGACCGACGTGAGCGACGTGACCGATGCGCTCGACGTGAGCGACGTGACCGACGTGCTCGACGCAACCGACGTGACCGATGCGCTCGACGTGAGCGACACGCCCGACGCGCTCGACGCCTCCGACGCGGGCGACGGGTGCTACCTCCCCGGCTACGGCGTCTGTCCGCGGGGAACGTCGTGCATCACCGGGCGGTGCCCCGACGGCACGCCGGTGTCATGCTTCTGCACGAGCGACGGTCGGCCGCTCTGCACGGGGGCGTGCCCGCCGCCCGACGCGAGCCCCGGCGGGTGCGTGCTGCCCGACGGGAACCGCTGCGCCCTGGGCTCGACCTGCGAGGTCGGCCGCTGCCCCGACGGCACGCCGATCACGTGCCACTGCGCCGAGGGCGAGCATCTGCTCTGCACGGGCGCGTGCCCGCCGCCGCCGTCGGACGCGGGCATCACCTGCGGCGAGGCGCGCAGCGACGCGACCGCGACGAGCTGCGGGCCCGCGGACCTCGTGCTCGACCCCGCCATCTGCCGGTGCATCCTCGGGTGGCTCTGGGACGGGCACCAGTGCGTTTCGAGCGCGAACTGCCGATGCTTCGGCAACTGCGAGCGCCTCTACCCGACCCCCGCGGCCTGCCGCGCCGCGTACGTGCATTGCGGGTAGCGAGGCGCGGGAGGCGACACCATGAACGACACGACACGACCGTTCTCCAGCGCCGAGGCGCTGCGCTACGGGTGGCGGACGACGCAGGCGAACCTCAAGCCCCTGCTCATCATCAGCGCCATCGGAGGCTTTCTCGCGCTGCTCGGCCAGGCGCTGACCGGGCCCGCGGGGCAGACGCACCCGAGGCCCCTCCTCGGGCTCGCGATCCAGGCGCTCCAGGCCGGCGTGACGCTGGCGTTCATCCGCGTCGCGCTGGCGCTGCACGACGGGCGTAGCGTCGACTACGACCGCCCGCTGGAGCTCCTCCGCGGGTTCCTCCCCTACCTGCTGACCTGCGTGCTCTACGGGCTGATCGTGGCGGGCGGCTTCATCCTGCTGATCGTGCCCGGCGTGATCTGGGCCATCCAGTTCGGGTTCTCGACCTTCCTCGTGGCCGAGACGAACCTCGACCCCGTCGCGGCCCTCAAGGAGAGCAGCCGCCTCACGCGCGGCGTGAAGGGCCACCTGTTCGTCTTCGCGCTGATGCTCCTCGGCACCAACCTCCTCGGCGCGCTCGCGCTCGGCATCGGGCTGCTCGTGACCATCCCCACGACCTTCCTCGCGGCGGCCTACGGCTACCGCGCGCTGCAGGCCCGCGCGGCGGCGACGGCGCACCTGGCGCCGCACGAGCCCCCCGCGGCGTTCCCCACGGCGCCCGTACATCCGTAGGAGCGCGTAGACGCAGGGCGCGGCGCGACGATACGCTCCCGCCACGATGAGACGGCTTCATGTGCGGCGCGCGGCGTGGTGCGCCGCGGTGGCGGGGGCGCTGGCCGCGAGCGCGGTCGAGGCGCAGACGGTCGCGCAGGTGGCCGCGCGGAGGCAGTGCAGCACCGAGGGCGTGGTCGGCCTCTCGGACCAGCTCGTCGCGACGCAGCTCTGCATGTTCCCGGGCGTGTTCGTGAGCGCGACGCCGCACGCCAACGTGACGCTCGCCTCGTCGCGGCTGCACTCGCTCATGCTCGCGACGGCGCGCGACGCCCTCTGGCGCGCCGCGGGGTCGATCAACCTCCAGGTCAACTCGATGTTCCGCACGCTCGCGGACCAGTACGTGCTCTACCACTCGGGCGCGTGCGGCCTCGCGGCGACGCCGGGCAACTCGAACCACGAGACGGGCCGCGCCGTCGACCTCGCGAACTGGTCGTCGGCCCTTCGCGCGATGACCTCCGCGGGCTGCACGCACACCTACCCGGGCAGCGACGACGTGCACTTCGACTGCCCCGGCGGCGACCGCCGCGCCGACTCCATCCGCGCCTTTCAACACCTCTGGAACGCCAACAACGCGGGCGACCGCATCGCCGAAGACGGCCTCTACGGCCCGCAGACCGACGCGCGCCTCTCGCGCTCCCCGTCGGGCGGCTTCTCGCGCGGCGGTTGCAGCGCGCCTCCGCCGCCTCCGCCTCCGCCGCCCCCGCCGCCGCCGCCGCCGCCGCCTCCGCCGCCGCCGCCTCCGC
>JBDHVF010000208.1:0-10641 GCA_039809605.1 Polyangiales bacterium
GTCGCGCCTCCGGCGGCGCCGGGCGTTCGCGCGGCGCGTCCGGGGCAGTCGCTTCTCGGCTACGTGAGCCGCGCGACGGTCGAGTACTTCACGCGCATGACGCCGCAGAGGGTGTTTCCGCTCAAGGTGACGCTGGCGCCGTACTCGATGGACACGAAGCTCGCGCCCGACGTGGCGCGCGCGGTGAGCGACACGTTCACGGTCGATCCGTCGAAGTGGATCGAGGTCGAGCCCGTGCTCCCCGGCTGCGCGGTGTACCCGACGAAGCAGGTCGTGCCCGGCGGAACGGTGCTCTCGGAGGTGCGCTTCTGGGTGGTGCCGCAGGTGCGCGGCGACGTCCCCGGCACGGTCTACGTGCGCCACGCCGAGCAGCAGCGCGTGGTGCGGCTGAAGATCACCGTGAGCGAGCCGCGCCGCGCCGCGTGGACGGCCGCCGCGGGCTTCGTGCTCCCCTACGCGTCGATGGTGCTCAAGCACCACCGCATGGACTTCGAGTCGCAGCTCTCCGAGGGCTTTCCGCTGTACGCGAGGGCCCTGCGGTGGGTGCTGATCACGGTGGGTCCGACGGAGCTGTGCGCGGTGCTGCTCGCGGCGGCGCTGGGGCTGTGGCTCGCGACGCGTCCGAAGAAGGCCACCGCGGGCGACGACCTCGACGCGCCGCTCTACGCGACGTGAGGCGGCAGATCACTCGACGTACGAAGCGGTCGGAACTTCGCGCGCCGACCGTCACTCGATGGGTGGAACGTTCGAGCCTTCGCGCGTCGAGCGTCACTCGATGTATGGAACCTTCGAGCCTCTCGTACGCCGAGCGACCTTCGACGCAACGAGCCGTGGAGCCTTCGGGCGCCGTCAGGCGGGCTTCGGCGTGGGTGCGGGCTTCGCCTTCTTCTTGCGCGCCTTGCGCACGCGCGACTGGAGCGCGGGGACGTGCTCGCCGAGGCTGCGCCCCCAGCGCGACCCGGCCACCTGTTCGAGCACCTCATAGCGCTCGACCAGCAGCGTCGCGAAGCCGTCGCGGTCGCGCTGCGCGTCGGTGAAGGTCTTCGACGGAGTCCTCGGCGCGCCGCCGGGCTTGACCACCTTGAGCAGCTCGCTGCCGAGCTGCTCGGACTCGCGCACGAGCGCGGGCGTGAAGGGCGTCTTGCCCTTCACCTCGCTCTGAAAGCGCACGAAGAAGGTCGCGATCTTCACGAGGGCGCGCGCCATGTTGAGCGGGCCGCTCCCCAGGTGAAGCTTGCGCACCTCCTCCGCTGGGAGGTCGCCCGACTTCGCCAGCGTGTCGGCGGAGCTCACGCCGATGTCGCGCAGCACGCGCCCGCGCGCGAGCTTGCGCTGCAACTCCGTGTTGGCGCTCGAACGACCGTCGACCTGCTCGGCGGCGTACACGAGGCCGAGCGCGACGCGCGGGATCTCTTCGAGCGCCTTCCAGTCGACGGTGAGCCCGCTCGCCTCGATGGCGTCGCGCTCGGCCAGCACCGCTTCGAGCCCCACGAGCGCGTTGTGGTACGCGAGCGACGCGTCGCCGCGGAACGTCTGCACCTTCGCCGGGTCGATGGCCCTCGCCGCGTCGATGAACGCGTCGAAGTCGGCCTTCACCCCCGTGACGGCGACGGTCTCCTCGTCGATGGCTCGCGGGGCGAGCGAGGGCGGCACGCGGCTCGTACGCGCGGGCGCCTCTGCGACGGAACGCTTCGGTTGCGACATGAACAGTACCTCCTTCGCAGCAGTGTCGGGCGGTGTGGAAGCGCCTGTCGATGGAAAAACATCAGGCTCCATCTGATTTGCGCTGTCGTGA
The DNA here is from genome assembly GCA_039809605.1 of Polyangiales bacterium. Taxonomy (GTDB): domain Bacteria; phylum Myxococcota_A; class Polyangia; order Polyangiales; genus CAISKJ01. The sequence goes on from JBDHVF010000208.1 coordinate 1,796, forward strand.
TGAGGAGGCGCGGTAGAGTGCGCCCGACGTTCGGGGACTGCGGTCCTCGGTATTCGTGGAGCGATCGATGCTCGTCACAGGCTTGCGGTGGGTGGCCGCGGGATCATCCGGCGGCACGTTGTGGTTCGACGACGCGCAGCGACCAACGCCCCGCGCAGAGATCGAGGCGCTCGAAGCGCGACTGCGCGGCGAGCTCCGCGCGCAGCAGTGGAAGACGGCCGCGGCGCGTGATGCGGGCCGGGCGTTGTGGGCGTGGCTCGATGGCGCTGCGCGATGGCTCCAGCCGGTCGCGGCGAGGCTCGCTGCGGGTGACGCGTGGCGCCTGGAGGTGGCCGGTGACCTCGGCGCGCTCGCGCACCTGCCCTGGGAGCTCCTGCACGACGGGCGCGGGTTCCTCGCGGCGCGTACGCCGTGGTTCATGCCGGTGCGCCGCGTCGACGACGGCCGCCGCGAGCTGCCCGAGCTCGCCGCGCCGAAGCACGACCTGGGCGTGCTCTTCATGGCCGCGGCCCCCGAGGGGCAGACGCCGCTCGACTACGAGGCGGAGGAGACGCGCATCCTCGACGCGTGCCGGAGCGACGGCGACGCGCACCTGCTCGTCGAGGAGAGCGGCACGCTGGCGGGCCTCGGACGGCGCATCACCGAGCTCTCGCCGCGCTGGGACGTGATCCACGTCACCTGCCACGGCCTCGACGACCCGCAGACGCTCGCGCTCGAAGATGACGGCGGCGCGCTCGACCGCGTCACGCCGCAACAACTGAGGCCCGTGCTCGCGGCGGCGACGCCGGGCCTGCTCGCGCTCTCGGCCTGCCTCACGGCCGAGCGCACCGAGGGGATGGCGGCGTCCTTCGCGTCGTCGGTCGCGCACGCGGGGGTGCCCGCGGTGATGGGCTTCGCGTCGAAGGTGCCCGACGACGCGGCGACGGCGTTCATGGCGAGGCTCTACGGCCACCTGGGGCGCGCGGAGCCGCTCTGCGAGGCGCTCGCCCGCACGCGATACGAGGCGCTCAACGTCGCCTCGGAGAAGGACGCGCTCGCCGTCGCGAGCACGCCCGCGGTGTGGGGCGCGTCGCGGCTGTTCCTCACGCACGCGGTGACGCGCCTCGCGGCGCCCGACGATCTGCGAGAGCCTCGGGCGCTGGTCCGTCGGCCCGACCCCGACGCGTTCCTGCGCGCGGCGTCGGGGCGCTCGCTCAAGGTGGCGCCCGCCTCGCGCTTCGTGGGTCGGCGGCGCGCGTTGCAGCGGCTCATCCGCAGCCTGCGCCCTGGGAAGCAGCTCGGCGCGGTGATTCTGGGCCTCGGCGGCGTCGGCAAGAGCAGCCTCGTGGCGCGCGCGTTGAGCCGCGTGGCGCTGCGCCCCGTGGTGCTCTACCAGCAGCTCGAGCGCGCGGCCGTGCTGCTCGCGCTGCGCACCACCTACGAAGACGAGCCGGCGGTCACGGGCCTGCTCTCGGGCGACGAGCGTCAGCGCGTGGTGCAGTCGAAGGATCCGTCGGACTTCCGCGCGCTGCTGCGGCGCGTGCTGGCGACCGACGCGCTCCGGCAGAAGCCCGCGGTGTTCGTGCTCGACGACGCCGAGGCGCAGATGACCGCGGGCGCCGACGGCTACGTGCTCACCGACGAGGCGCACGCGACGCTGCGCGGGGTCTTCGGCGCGCTCGACGCGACGAACGGATGCGCCTCGCGCGTCGTGGTGACCGGGCGCTACGCCTTCGCGCTGAAGGACGAGGTCGGTCGCGACCTGCTCGCGTGCACGGAGCCGATCGATCTGCTTCGCCTCGACCCCGTGGACGCGCGCAAGCTCCTGCGGCAGGCCGATCGCTACGACGACGAGGGGGCGTCGCGGGAGGTGGCGTCGTGGGGCGACCGCGAGCTGCGGCGGCGCGTGCTCGATGTCGGCGGGTCGAACGCGCGCCTGCTCGCGCTGCTGCATCGCCTGATGGTCGCGGATGGAACGCGAGGGCGTGCCGCGCTGACGCAGATGGAGGCGTGGCTCCAGCAGGAGTGCGATCGCGTCGACGATCCGGCGCTGGTCGACTACCTCGACAACCTCGTGCTCGACGAGCTCCTCGCGCTCGCGGGCGAGGAGGGGCGCGGGCTGATCTCGTTCCTCCGCGGGCTGGAGGTCGCCGTGCCCGAGAGCTCGGTGCTCGCCGCGACCGGGCAGGGCGCAGGCACGTTGCGGCGCTGCGTCGATCTGGGGCTCGTGGAGCGCGACCGCGAGGGGCTGGTGGCGGTGCCTCCGGTGGTCGCGGCGCGATGCGAGCCGCTGGAAGCCGCGCGCATGAAGGCGCTCGTGCGTGGCTTGCTCCGTGCGCTGCCCGCCACGTGGCTGCCGGATGCAGAGGGTAGGTGGCGCGGGCCGATCGAGCGCGCGAGCTTTCTGTTCCGCTGGAGCGCTGATGTGGAGCCCGCGGAACAGGTGATCGGGAAGGCTGTCGCGGCGTGGCATCTGGGGTGGCTGCAATGGCAGGGGGATGCAGCAACGCTGCGTGGGGAGACGGAGCGCGCGGAGCGACTGGGGCTGCGTTGGGAAGGCGTTGCGGCGCTCGTGTGGGGCTGGGCGACGGTCGATGGGGCGCGAGCGAAGGCGTTGCTCGACGCTGCCCGCGAGGCAATGCCGGAGACCGTGGACGTCGGCGTCCACATCGCGGTGCTGCGACAGCAAGCAGTGCTGGCCCAAACCACTGGAGATGGCGAGAGCGCACTGCAACTTCTCGCCCAGGCAGAGACGATCGTTCCTGCGGGCGATGATCGAACGAAGGCGATTCTCGCGGGCGAACGGGCGAACATTCTCGAGGCCCGCGGTCGGTTGGACGAGGCGCTGCGCATCCAGCGCGAGGAGGAGCTACCTGTCTACGAGCGCCTGGGTGACGTGCGCGAGCGCGCGGTCACTATGGGCAAGATCGCCGACATCCTCCAAACCCGTGGTCAGTTGGACGAGGCGCTGCGTATCCGGCGCGAGGAGGAGCTACCTGTCTACGAGCATTTGGGCGACCTGCGCTCACGCGCGATCACCATGGGCAAGATCGCCGACATCCTCCAGGCCCGCGGTCAGTTGGACGAGGCGCTGCGCATCTGGCACACGGAGCTGCTCCCCGTCTTCGACCGCCTGGGCGATGTGCGCTCGCGCGCAGTCACCATGGGCAAGATCGCCGACATCCTCCAGGCCCGCGGTCAGTTGGACGAGGCGCTGCGCATCCGGCGCGAGGAGCTGCTCCCCGTCTTCGACCGCCTGGGCGATGTGCGCTCGCGCGCGATCACCATGGGCAAGATCGCCGATATCCTCCAGGCTGGCGGTCAGGTGGACGAGGCGCTGCGCATCCGGCGTGAGGAGGAGCTTCCTATCTACGAGCGCCTGGGTGATGCGCCCGAACGCGCGGTTACTGTGGGTAAGATCGCCGACATCCTCCAAACTCGCGGTCAGTTGGACGAGGCGCTGCGCATCTGGCGCGAGGAGGAGCTCCCTGTCTACGATCTCTTGGGCGACGTGCGCTCGCGCGCGGTCACCATGGGCAAGATCGCCGGCATCCTCCAAACTCGCGGTCAGTTGGACGAGGCGCTGCGCATCCGGCGCGAGGAGCAGCTTCCTGCCTACGATCGCCTGGGAGACGTGCGTTTGCGCGCGGTCACCATGTGCAAGATCGCGGATATGGAGTTCTCGCTCGGGCGGCTCGACGTCGCTCGCAACATCCTTGAATGCGAGGTGCTCCCGATCAATCAGCAACTCGGCCAACCTGATGGGATTTCCTTCGTCTCCTGGAAGCTTGGGCAGATCTTCAGGCGCCAGGCCAGGCCCGCGGAGGCCCTCCTTCATGTCGAGCGTGCGTTCGGGCTCGTTCTGCAAATGAATCACGCTCAAGGCATCATTCTGGTCGGCAAGGACTACCTCGAACTCCTTCAAGAGACGGGCGCTGCCGACCGCATCCCCGAGGTACTCGCCGTGATCCTCTCCGTCAGGCAGCGCATGGGCCCCGCATGAATCTCGACCCGCCCGCCTCCCCCGACGACCTGCACGACAACCTCGCCGCGCTCACCCTCGCCACCTCCTACGCGCGCGCGGTACTCGTCTCGTCGAAGGACGTCGCGCACTCGAAGCACTACCCCTTCGCGCGCATCCATGGGCGCGCCGACGAGGCCCGCGTGCTGCGCGAGTGGCTCCTCGGCGGGCGCGACGCGTACGACCCCGATCGACGTCCGCTCGGCGGCGCGGCGCTTGTCACGGGCTTTCGCGGCGTGGGCAAGACCACGCTGGTCAACAAGGTGCTCTTCGACGTCTCGCTCGCGGGGCTCTACGGCTTCCCCTTCGCGGATGCACCCGACTGGGGTCCCTTCGATCGCGCCCGGCTGGAGAAGGCCGTGAAGGCCGCGGAGGGTGGCGCTCCTCCCACGGGCAGACGCACCCCGCGGCTCTACGTGCCAGTGCACGTAGACGTGGCGAACGCGATCGAGCGCCGCGACCTGATGGAGCGCGTGCTGCGCCGCACCTACTTCGCGCTGAGCCGCTACCAGATCGGCGCGCTGCGGCCCGACCTCATGCGGCGCGCGCGGCTCGCGTACATCCGCACGCTCGGCAAGCTGGAGGCGAGCACGACCACGAAGGTGAACGAGAAGCTCACCAGCACGCTCGGCGCGACACTCGAGGGCCTCTCGAAGATGGAGGTCACCGCGCAGCAGGAGATGGAGTTCGCCGAGACCCTCAAGCTCATCGCCGAAGACCTCTCCATCGAGGAGATGGAGGACGAGCTCATCGACCTGGGGGCCGAGCTCTCGGACGGCGTGCACGGGGTGATCGACCCCGCGGGCAGGCGCGTGCTCGGCGCGATCACCGAAGCGCGCTACCAGGGCTACATGCGCCTGCGGCAGTTGTTCTACGGCGACGTGGGGCGGCAGGTGCACCTCGTGTTCATCTTCGACGAGCTCGACAAGCTCGACGACGGCACCGCCGCCGCGCCCGAAACCGCCGACCTGACCTTCACGATGGAGCCCGCGCTCGTACAGACGCGGCTGCGTCCCGACGAGAAGACCGTGGGCAACGTGGCCTTTCGACGCCCTCGCTCGTCGGGAACCGCGCTGGCGACGACCGCGGCGGTGATCAAGCAGCTCAAGATCCTCTTCTCGACGAGCGGGCTGTCGGCCATCGTGATCGGCGGGGCCGTCGCCGAGGAGCAGTGGCTCGACGAGGTGGCGCAGCGCGACCCGCTGCTGCGCAGCGTGTTCACTCGCCACGTGTACGTGCCGCAGCTCGGGCTCGACGCGATCACGAGCATGTTCGCGAACCACACGATGGAGAGCGACAAGACCCCCGCGGCCCTCGCGTTCTGGACGCGCGGCCGGTACAAGCAGCTCCTTCGCGCGCGCGGCGCCATGCTCGCGAAGCGCCTCGACGACGAGTTTCCGCACGCGCCGCACGAGGCGCTGGCGACGCTGCTCGGCGACTTCGGCGGCACCGTGTTGAAGGACGCCATCAAGACGCCGCCCAGCCCCACCACGGGCATCGCGTCGGCGCCCGACCTCGAGACGCTGGCCGCGGTGCTGCTCGTCACCGCGTCGCCCATCACCCGCCGCGAAGCGTTCGGCGCCGACCTGCTCCGCACGCTGCTCATCCGCGTGGCGATCGAGTTCCTCGACCCGGTGTTGCAGGTCGACACGCTGCCGCCCGAGCGCGCGGAGGCGCTGCGACAGCGCCTCGGCGAGATGCTCCCGAGCAGCTTCATCGAGCCCGTGATGAACCGCGTGCGAGACCTCGTGCGCGCTGCGCTGCGCGGGCCCGCGAGGGCTCGCTGATCGTGGCGTCGTGAGTTCGTGGTAGGGTCTTGCGCATGTCGTCTTCGCGCTGGGATGACCTCGATGGCGTGACCCCCTGGCGCAGCGCCGTGCCTGCGCCCAAGGGGGAGCTGTTCGTGCGGTCGTCGCCCGACCCCAGCGTCGCCGACATGCTGGCGCTCAGCGGCGCGATCCCGGTCGCGGTGCACCTCTACGAGCCCCCGGCGGGGCAGGCGCCGCCCTACCTCGTCGTCGAGCCGCTCGGCGCCACGGCCTCGATGCCCGCGTGCACCGTCCGGGTGACGCTCGTCACCGCGGACGATCCCGCGGCGGAGGTGCGAGACCTCCCGTGGGACCCCGACGACTTCTCGGTGAGGGTGCGCCTCGGCGACGCGATTCGCGAGCTCGCGCCGCGGCTCACGCGTTGAAGCAGACGCCAGGGTCGTAGCGCGCGACCGCGTCAGGGCGTCGTCGGCGCGCTGCGCCTCACGCTCGCCGCGACACCCGCTGATGAGGGACCGTCTCCTCACCTGCGGTCCTCGTGTCCGATGCGCGAAGACCGCACGCAAACCTGCGCGTCGGTGCGGAGAAGAATCCCTACGGCAGCAGCGTTTACAACGTCGTCGGGCTCACGTTAGCGATGACGTGTGAGGCGCTCGACAGTCGCCATCGCGCAGGCGCTCGCGGCGCTCGCGCTCGGGTGTTCGGAGCCTCCGGCGCCCGCGGCTCCGCGCGATGCAGCGACGGATCTCCGCGGTGACGACGCGGCGTCCGACACCGGCGCGCCCCTCGCGGACGCGTCCGACGTGCACTCGCAGGACGATGACGTCCCGCACGACCTCGACGCGCCCGACGTGTCCGACGCGCCCGACGCGCCCGACGCGCCCGACGCGAACGACGCCTCCGATGCCGCAGACGTGACCGATGCGAACGACGCGGGCGCTGGTCGTGTGCGGCTCGTCGCGCCGCTCTCGGGCGCGGTGTGGGGAGGTGACCGGCCCGCGTTTCGGTGGGCGCCTTCGGACCCCGCGCGCCCCACGACGTTGCAGCTCTGCGCCGACCGTGTGTGCACGCGCCCGGTCGGGGAGCAGACCTTCACGGGAGGCTCCGCGCGCTGGCCGGTCGCGCTCGCGGCGGGGCGCTACCACTGGCGCGCGCGGCAGGGCGACGGGCCCTACACCGCGACGTGGCGCTTCGCGGTGCGCCCGGGCACGCGCCCGCGCGAGGGCGGCGTGGTGGGCGCGCTCGGCGACATCGACGGCGACAACTACGACGACCTCACCGTGCTCTGGAACGTCGCGGGATACCTCGGCGACGCGACCCCGCTCGCGCTGCGCTCCGGCGTCGGGCTCCAGGAGCTGCACGGCGCGCCCGGCGGGTTCGGCCTGCGGCGCTGGGTGCCCATCCCCAACGGCTCGGTGCCGACGCCGCCCACGGCGCCGGTCGGCGACCTCGACGGCGACGGGTTCCCCGACCAGATCACCGGGCTGCGCGAGCGCCCCGAGGTCGCGCGCATCGAGGCGCTGAGAGGCACGTCCTTCGGGCTCTACAGCACGACGGTGCAGTACATGCTGCCGACCTTCTACGCGCAGATCCTGCCCGCGGGCGACTTCGACGGCGACGGCTACGGCGACGTGCTGCTGACGATCAACTACATGATCGCCAGCGGAGGCGGCGCGTACTGGGTGCCCGGCTCTGCGACCGGCGCGCGCGCCCCCGAGCGCTTCGTGGTGCCGAACGTCACGCGCGCGGGGATGATCACCGGGTCGAGCACCGCGGCCGACTTCAACGGCGACGGCTACGGCGACGCGGTGGTCTGCGGCACCGAGGGCGACCCCTGCCGGCTCTTCGCCGGCGGCCCCTCGTGGCCGCCCTCGGGCCCCTCGCTCGAGATCCCGCCGGCCAACGGCCACGACGGCTTCGGCGCGCGCGCGCAGGCCGTGGGCGACGTGAACGGCGACGGCTACGCCGACCTGATGATCGTCGCGCTCGAGACCATGCGCCCCAACCTCACCAGCTTGTATTTCGGCGGCGCGTCGGGCCTGCGCGCGACCGCCGACCGCACCCTCGAAGACTGCTCGGGCTGCGTGCCTCCGCCCCTCGTGGGCGTGGGCGACATCACGGGCGACGGCGTCGACGACCTCGCGCGCGGCGACGACTTCCTCCACGTCGAGGTGTTTCGTGGAGGCCCCGACGTGCTGCGGGGCGAGCCCATGACCCTGACGCTCACGGGCACGCCCCTGCCGATCCGCCGCGACTTCGACGGCGACGGGCGCGCCGACCTCGTGCTGCGCCGCGACAGCGACGACGCGCAGAGCACCTACGAGGTGTACCTCTCGACCGCCGACGGGTTCCGCATGGTCGCGAGCTTCACCTTCGGGGCGGCGGCCACGAGCCCCGCGCCCTTCGACGTCGGCGCGCGGCGCGTGCGGTCGCGCGTGCGCCTCGCGTCCCGCGCGCGGGGGGCGGCGTGAGGGGGCGCGCGCCGTGGCTCGTGGTCCTCGTCGCGCTGGCGGGCTGCGACGACGCGGCGCCCTCCGGCGCGCAACGCAACGACGCTGCGGTCGACACCGGCCTCGACGCGACGCCCGACGTCGAGCGCGACGCGACGGACGACGCGACGCCCGAGGAGCGGCCCGACCTCTCCGATGCTTCCGCGCACGACGCCGCGCCCTCCCCCGACGGGTCGCCCGAGGAGGACCCGCGCTGCGGCGAGCTCGACCAGCCCTGCTGCGAGGGCCGCGGGTGCGTCACGGGGATGCTCTGCGACGGCACCGCCTGCCGCGCGCCCGTCGCGAGCTGCGGCGTGACCGGCGGCCCGTGCTGCCCCGGCGCGGTGTGCGACCAGCCCGCCCTCTGCATCGACGGGCGCTGCCAGGTCCCGACGACCCCCTGCGGCCACCGCAACCAGCCGTGCTGCGCGGGTGCGGTGTGCGCCGACGGCTTTCTCTGCGCGGGCGCGGGCTTCTGCGCGACGGCCCCGAGCGGATGCGGCCGCGAGGGGCAGACCTGCTGCGCCAACCATCACTGCGCCGGCAGCCTCGTGTGCCTGGGCGGCGCGTGCGCCGTCGCGACGCCGG
>JBDHVF010000209.1:0-10626 GCA_039809605.1 Polyangiales bacterium
CCGTTGGCGTGCGTCACGCGGCGCGCGCGTGCTCGTCGGCCTCGAGCTCGGAGCCGAGCATCGCTTCGAGCGCGACAAGCTCGGCGCGGCGCTCGCGGGCTTCGGGCGACGAGCGGGTCGAGTAGACGGCGCCGCGCACGTCGCGCAGCCGGCGGGCCGCGCGGGCGAGCAGCCGGGCGCGCTCGGCGCCCGCGGCGTGCTCGAGGGCGCGCAGGTCCGCGAGCACGTGGCAGAACACCTCTTCGACCGTCGACGGGGCGCCGGCGAGCACGTACAAGCGCGGGTGATGGGGTGACTGGCCCGTGAGTTACTCCACCGGAGGCCGAAGGAGCACAGTTATCCCCACCGCACGATAGGGCCGTCACACCGCGGCACGGCCTGCTCGGGTCGGGGACGCTTGGTCAAGGGCACGCCGAGCGCGCCTTGCTCACCCGCCCGCGGTGGCTTGATGTAAGGCCGTGACGATCTGATCGCGGCGGTCCTTGTCCGCGGTGACTACGGCGTCCTTCTGAACGCCCGCGGTATGGATGCGGACGATCCACTGGTAGGTCGGCTTCGCGCGGCGCCACAGGAAGACGGTTAGGGCGGCGAGCGGCAGCGTGAGAAAGATGACCACGCGCACAGGCTCCTCCACCATGGTCGCCTGCATGAGCGACCCGACCGCGGCCAACCCCACCAACATCGCCCAAAGGCGGTTCGCGGGCGTGTGGTTCTCGGCGGTCTCGACCGACGTGATGTTGCGCACGGGGTACATGGCTTGCCCGACGACAAAGCGGGCCTTGGTGACGGTGACGCCTTCCGCGTCTTGGTAGAGGCACGGTTCCATGGCGCCGACGGTACCGCCGCGGAACCGGTGAGGTCACCGAAAAAGTCGCTTCGACGCGTAGACGCTTCGGCGCAGGCTCGTCAAGCGCGCGCTCGGTTGCCGCCGGTCGAGCGTGAAGCGCAAGTCACGCGTGAGCGGTACGACCGTCGTGCGGCGCGGGGAGGTGCGATCCATCACGCCACCTCGAGCACGTCGGCGAGCACGAGCTCGACGTGAAAGAACGTCCACCGCGCGGTGGTGCGCTCGCGCGCGGCATCGACGAGCTCGCGGGCGGTCCAGCCGCCCGTGGCGAGCGCGGCGGCGAGCTCGTTGCGGGACGCTCGGGCGACGAGCGGCGCGCAATCGCAGCCGGGCGCGACGCGCTCGACGCCGTCGAGGGCCTCGGCGGTGCTGCGCGCGATGTCGTGGACTCGCGCGATCATGGCGGCGAGCGGCGTTCGGTCGGTGGTGTTCGTCATGGCGTCGGGCCTCCGGCGGTGCGTGTCGCGGTCGTTCAGTCGTCGCGGCCCGCGAGCTCGAGCCGACGGGCGCGCTTCGCGTCGAGACGGCGCACCGCGCGGCGGTGGCGGCTGTGCAGCTTCGCCCACCGCGACGGGGCGCCGAGCTCGGCGAGGTCGGCGCGGTCGGGTGACATCAAGTGCTTGAGTCGGCGCTGTCCGTAGGGCTTCATCGACGGTGTCTCCTCTCGTGGTGCTGTCGTTCACAGGAAGCGGCAGCCGGCGCCGCGGGTGCCGCGCGGGGCGATCGTCGAGGCCCACTCCTCGCCGCCATCGTCGAGGTCGACGCGGTACGAGGTGCCGAAGCGCCCGTCGCGCACCTCGGCGACGGTGCCCGCGCGATCGCCTGCGCCCTCGCAGCACAGGCCGACGAACTCGACGCGGTCGCCGACGCGCGGCGCCTCGCTCGCGTCGTTGGCCGCGGCGTACATCGCGCGGTTGAGCGCGCGCCACGCGTCGCCCTGCGCGTCGACGAGCCGCCGATACGCGGCCGTCGCCGCGTGGAGCGAAGTCTCCCGCGCGCGTCGCGACGCGCCGGCCGGGCCCGACGCGAGACGCACGCGCACGTCGCCGAGCAGGTCGAACGCCCACACGAACGCCCCGCAGCGGATCGTGGCGGGCAGACCCGAGCCGTCGACGAAGGGCTCGGCGTAAGTGATCGTGCATCGGCCGTCGTGCGTGGTGTTCATCGTGCGTCGTGTCCTTCCCCTGCCGCGAGCCGCGACCGGCGGTGTGCCGGCGCGGCTGCGTTCTCCCGCGCGCGTCGCGCGGCGTTGTCGTTGCGCTACGCGAGCACCAGACGCGCGAGGCGCAGGAGTTCGGCCTCGTCGACGGTGAAGTCCACCGAGGGCGGCATCGCGTGGCTGTACTTCTGCCGAATCTCCGACGGCAGTAGCGAGACGAGGTCGTTCCACTGGCACCGCTCGACGTCGAACACTTCGGCGCGCGCGCTGCTCTGGAATGCGTACGTGTTCACGCGGATCGTCACCCGCACCTTGCGCCCCCCGAGCGTCCAGAGCGCGACGTACAGTTGATTGTCGCGCCCGAGTTCGCGCGCCTCGTGGAGACGGGCGTCGGCGGTGCGAGCGCGGGCGGTGCGGACGGTGCTCGTGTTCATCGTTCGTTCTCCGGTGCTCGTGTTCGTTGCTCGCCCGATCACAGCGCGGCGGGCGTGCGCTTGTAGCGGCGCGCCGAGACGCGCTCGACGCACTCGGCGCCGAACGATCCGCGAAGCATCTCGCTCCACAGCGTCGCGCGCGCTTCGGCCATGACGTCGTCCGGGTGGTGGACGAGCGCGCACTTGTGCGCGTCCCACTGCGCGACGTCGTCGGCCGTCGGCATCGACTCGCCGGGGCGCTTCTCGCGACGCACCGCGGCGAGGGAGAACGCGAGAAGCGAGGGCGAGAGCGCCGCGACGCTCGCGCGCCGTGCGGCGGTCGCGGCCTCGATCATGGCGGCGCGGGCGGCGCTGCGTTCGGCGGCGGTGCGGTGCGTCTTCATGGACAAGAATCTAGGCTCATCTCGTATTGTGGTCAACGATAAAAGATGAGTTTCCGCCAAACACCCCCCTGGTAACGGCTGCCGAGCGCCGCCCGTGCGCGCGACGCCCGACGGGGCGCGCGCGGGCCCGCGGGCGGTGTTGCTACGGGGCGACGCGTTGACGGGCGCTGCCGGGCCCGCCTCGGGGCGGCAACGGGGCGCGCGCCAGACGCTCGACGTGCGGGCGCTACGCGCGGAAGGGACGCGTGCCGGGGAGCGGCGCGCGAAGAACGGCGCCGGCGACGTTCACGCGATGCTCGCGGCTCACGCGGCGCCGACGCAGCCGGGCGCGATGAGGTCGAGCGGCCAGCCGCGGTGCGTGAGGAGCACGCCGCGCGGCACGCGCTCCTCGGCCGCCGCACGCAGCGCCGCCGCGTCGACGTGCGCGTGCGCGATGCGCCTGTCTCGCAGCGCGCGCCGGATCGTCGCCAGGTAGCGGCCCGACGGCGCCGCGCGCGTCGCGTCGCGGTGTCGGTACAGCTCGGCGCGCACGGCGACGCCCGAGCCGCGGACGATCACGGAGCACGTCTCGCGACGGTACACCGTCGGCACGCCCTCGAAGCGGTCGAGCGCCGCGAGCTGCTCGTCGGTCAGCGCGTAGAGCACGCCGGCGACGTTGCGCCCGCGCCGCGGCGCGACGGTCGCGACGCCGCCGCCCCAGCCGCTCGACCAGCCCACGAAGTCGAGGTCGAAGTCTCGCAGCGTGGCGACCGCGACCTCGAAGGCGCCGGGCACGCGCCGCGCCATCTGCTCGGCGTTCATGTTCGAGCCGAACGCAAAGCAGAGCCGCGGCTCGGCGAGTCGCGCCGCGCGCGCGGCTCGTCGGTCGCGCGCCGCGCCGCAGGTGCTCGAGCGGCTCACGACGCCCTCCGCACGCACGTGCGCTCGCCGCGCTCGGCGCGCTCGACGGCCTCGAGCACGTGCGCGGCGTCGACGCCGTGGGCGCGCGCGCCGTTGACGATCGAGGCGAGGTAGTGGCCGCTCGGTGCGCCGAGCTCGCGTCGCACCATCTTGTAGGTCGACACGCTCACGGGCCCGATGCCCTCGAGCTCGACGTCGACGCGTTCGCGCGTGTAGAGCGTCGGCACGCCCTCGCAGCGGTCGAGCGATCGGAGCCCATCCTCGGTCGTGACGTCGTAGACGAGCCCCGGAACCGACTCGCCCGGCGCCGCGACCACCGTCGCGAGCCCGTCGACGAACTCGAGGCGGTGGTCGCGGAGCACCCCGCGCCCGACGAGCCGCGCGTCGCCGCCGCAGCGCTGCAACATGAGGCGCTCCGTGAGGTTCGAGCCGAAGGCGAAGTTGTAGTGCGAGAAGCCGCCGTTGGTCTTCATGGTGTCCGTCCTCCCCGGCGCGCCGCGCCGTTGAAGTCTCGTAGTGCTCGCAATGGTCATGGTCAACGATAAAAGATGCGTTCGGCGTTCGGCGCTCGACGCAGGCGCGTCGTTCAGTCGGCGCGCCGGTCGTGCGTGATGGTCACGAGTCCCGCGTCGGCGAGCGCGCGGAGGAACGCGTCGCAGCGCTCGGCCTCCGTCGCGCCGCGCCACGGGCGCACGGTGCCCACGCCCTCGGTGCCCGCGTCGCGCAGCACGCCAGCGCGGCGCGCGGCGCGCTCCATGTACTCATCGACGTTCGCGCTCGGCGCGAAGTCCATGTCGCGCATCTCCTCGATGATCTGCTCGGCGGTGCCGTCGAAGACCCTCCCGTCGCCCGTGGTGACTCGCATCGCGTCGGCCCTTTCCCGCCCGAAGGCGCGGAGCATGATCGCCCCGCGCCTCGGCGCGCGCGCCGACGGTATCACGCGGCCCTCGCGGCGATCACGCGACGCTGCGCGTTGTACGCGGTCGAGGACATGAACACGCCCGGCAGACGGGCCATGAGCGCCTTGCGGTCGGCGGCGAACTCCGCGCCCTTCACGTCGAGGCGCATCGTGAGCCAGCGGTACATCTCGGTCTTGGCGACCACGTTGTCGAACACGAAGCGGTCCATGCGCGTGCTCGTCGCGTTGAGCGCGAACGCCGCGAGCGCGAGGCACAGGACGACGTTGGCGCGCGCCTCGGCGGCCGTGACGGTGCCGGCGAACCAGCGGAACTCCACGGTGCCGCGATAGAAGAACGAGTGCAGGTTGAGCCCGTGGTAACGCGACGCGTGGTAGTGATCGCTCGGCGCGCGGTAGCTATCGCGCAGCGTGCCGTACCACGCCGCCCGCGCGCCTTCGATGTCCTTCGCGTCGCGCAGCGCCTTGACCACCGCGTCGGGCGTGTTGCGGCAGTACGCTCCCCCGCGGCGCGTCTCGATGCCGAGCGCGGCGGTGATGAACGAGTCACGCGCCCACACCGTCGTGGCGAGGTTCGCCAGAGACTTCGCCGTGAAGCGCGCCCCGTCCACGTGCACGTGCATCCCGCACGTCTCGTTGACGTACGCGCCCGCGCCCTTGAGCGCGTCGCAGACGGCCGCGAGCATCGCCATGTCGGCCCACGTGAGGATCGGCGACACGACTTCCGCCGTGCGCGACGAGCCACCGTTGTTGTCGTAGAGCGAGCCGTCGGTCATGCACGTCCACTTCCGCCCGTCGGTGAGAACGACGTTCCACTTCTGGTAGTGGCCGCCGACGTACACAGCGCGCCCCCCGAGCGCAGCGGCGATCGCGTTCGCGCACTGCTCGCGGTTGAGTCCGCACGTCTCCAGCTCGACGCCGAAGCGAAGGGACTTGAGGGTCACGGGGGCGTTGTTGGCGTTCGTCGTCATGGTCGTTGCTCCGTCTGCTCGCGGGGTCCGTCCCGTCGATGGTCAGAAGGTGCGTCCAGCCTTTATTGTGGTCAACGATAAAAGATGGCATCGGAGGCGTTTTCCACCATCCACGAGGGAAAATGCAGTTTGCCGCCGCCGTTTTCTGGCTGCGGGGCGGTGCCGCGCCCGACGCTCGACGCGCGCCCTGCGCCGCTACGCGTCGGCCGCGCGACGCTCCGTCGCCGCTCGCGCGCTGCGTTCGCTCGACGTCGTCGAGGGCGTCGCGCGTCGCTCGCGCGGCCTCGTCGCCGCCGGCCACGTCGCCGCGCGCCTCGAGCACGCGCCCGAGCGTCGCGACGATCACCGCGGGCGCTCCCGCGTCGTGCGCGGCCGTGCTCCAGCGCCCGTGCTTGCGCGCCGTCGTGGGGCCCCGCGCGGCGATTCGATCGCCGACGTCGCGTCCGCGTGCGGTGCACGCGCGCGGGGCCGCAGTCATGGCGGCTTCATTCGTCCACCTCCGCATCCAACTCGACCGCCCCGCGGCCGACGTAGAACGGCGCGGCGCCGAGACGTTCCGCGATGCGTCGCGGGCGCACCGTCGAGCGCTCGCTGGTGAAGCGCACGCGCACGCGCAGCGCGTCAAGCGTGTGCGCGTCGCCCTCGAGCGCCGCGAGCGTGCGGGGCGTCACGACGCGGCCCTTGCCTCGTCGTGGCCCGCGTCGTTCACCTCGTCGACCAGCCCCGCGAACGCCGCTTCGACGGCGTACGCGTCGGCGCGGTACGCCTCGACGCACGGGCACGCGAGCACGGCGGGCGCGTCGCCCGCGTCGGCGTCGAGCGAGACGATCCACGCGTCGCGCCGCTCGTCGCACACCGTCGCGAACGTCTCATCCTCCGAGAGCTCGTCCTCCTCGTCGGCGCGCCGACGACCCGCGTGCGGCTCGTCCTCGTCGACCGAGTCGCCGTAGAAGCGCGCAATGCCCTCGTCGTACAGCGCGAAGAATCGTGCCTGATCCATGACGGTCTCCCCCGCGATGCCGCCTCGCATCGCGTGAACATGACCCTAGGATCATCTTGAATTGTTGTCAACGAAACAAGTTGAATGCGCGGCGAAAAGCGCCGTGCGAGCGCCGCTAGCGCGTGGGCGCGCCTCGGGCGTTCTCGGGCGTTGCGGGGGCGTTGTGAGAGTTCGGGGCGTGGGGCGGATTCACGGGCGCTGGCGGGCCCGCGGCGGAGCGCTACGTGGAGGGCGTCGACTCGCCCTCGGCGGGCTTCTTCGGCTTGCGCCCGCGCCTCGAGACGAACGCCGTCGGCGCTCGGTATCCCATCGCGAGCCACCACGCGAAGATGGCAACCGTCTCGGGCTTCTCGCCCGGCGCGAGCTCGGCGGCCAGCCGGAATGCCGTCGCCGCTTCGAGATTCGAGCCGCCCATCGCCTCGAAGCGCGACACCGCGCCGTGAGACATGCCGGCGGCGATCGAGAGCTCCGCGGAGCCTCGCTCGGCGCGCAGCCGCGCCCACTTGAGCCGCTCGCCGACGGTGTCGAGGTCGGGCAGTTTCAGCGCCTTGAACAAGCCCGCGGCGGGCGAGCGCTCGTCTTTCTTCGTGGTCATGGGGCGTGTGCTCCTCGCGGCGATCATGCGGTCGCGCGGACTGTTGTCAACGGAAAGAGTCGCGCGGTCGTCGTGACGGCGTCGTCGGCTCGGAAAAGCAGATGCAGCAGAGAGGCGCAGGCGAGCCCGTGCTCGTCGACGTCACCAACCCGCGCGTGCGACTCACGACGCGGAAATGCGAACGCGCGCTTGACATGCTGAATGACCTGGCTGACCTATTGGCGGGGGTATTGCGGTCGATAGGCGCCGCACACCCAATCAGGAGGGGAACCATGGGTGACGACACGACTCTTGGATCGGTGTTCCATTATGCCGCGGGCGGGCCGCTTCCAAACGGAACGCTCCCCGTCGTGCATGCAACCTACGTCGAGCACAACGCGAACGCCCCTCATCCCCCTTCGGACGCAACCTCCGATATGGTCCTGTACGCCAACGGCCCGATGGTGCTGTCCGCCGATGGAACGCAGCTCACCTGCAAGCTGCGGCTCTGGAAGAACATCGAGAAGACCGTATACAGCCCCACGAAGCCCGGCGAATTCCCGCACTCGGTTGGGGTGGATGAGTTCGCGGACAGCAACAAGGACTTCGGCATCGCGATCACGGTCTCGTCCGCGGGCGAAGCAAAGGTGCAGAAGCTGGTGAAGGACAAGCCGGCCGGTGGCTTCGCCGCAGCCAAGATGAATGCCACGTACAAGGACGGGCTTTTCGTCGAGGTGAACCATTCGCAGGTGACGAGCCTCAGCTTCACCTTCGGGAGCGTGCAGGCGCCTCCATCCCCGCCGAAGTAGTCGAGCTCTGCCAAGGGCGATTATCCCGACACCTGGGCGGCTGACGCCCCCGCGCGCAGCGCCTCGAGCGCGCGAGTTCGCCGTAGAGCCTGCCCTGCGTGAGCCCGGCGAAGTGCCGCGTCACGCGCGGCAGTCCGTCGAGCGCCGGCGTATAGAGCGCGGGCACGATCGCGTGCACCTCGGCGCCCGTGCGCTCGGGCAGGAGCAGATTGAATAGCCGTGCTCGCGTGGTGAGCGCCCACCAGCGGCGCGTCTCGGCGTCGAGCTCGTAGAGGCTCCGCTCGTACGGCTCGAGCACCTCGTCGCCATCGACGGCGCCGTGCAGCGCCGAGAGCACCACCAGGCGCTCGCAGCCGATCGCGCGCAGGTACTCGCAAGACGCCCGAAAGGTGCGCCCCGTGTAGAGCTCGAGGGCGCGCCGCGGCCCGTCGGCCTTGTTCTTCGAGCACGCGACGACGCCGACGCGCGGCGGCTTCACAGTGTCCACCCCGCGTTCGCCGCCGAGAACGACAGCGCCTCGCCGACGTGGTGATCCTGCACGCGGTCGAAGCCGTCGAGGTCGGCGAGCGTGCGCGCGACGCGCACCGCGCGGGCGAGCTCCGACACGGTCGCGCCGTGCACCGTGGCGGCCTCGTCGAGCACCTGCCGCGCGAGCGGGTGCAGCCCGGCGTTGGCATGCGTCACGCGCTCGACCGCGGGGCGCTGCGCACGACGCTCGAGGGCGGCGGCGACGCGGTCGCGGGACGCCGCCCTCGACGGGCGCGGCACGCCGACGGTCGCCGCGGCGGGCGTGAGCCGCACCACGACGTCGAAGCGCTCGAGGAGCGCCGACGCGACGCGGTCCCGGTAGCGTCGCACGCGCTCGGTCGGGCACTCGCAGCCGTCGCCCTCACCGTGCCAGCCGCACGGGCACGGGTTCGTCGCGGCCACGAGCGTGAAGCGCGCGAGGTACGACGCGCGGGCGCCGGCGCGGGCGAGGTTCGCGGCGCCGTCGAGCAGCACGCCCCGCACGGCCTCGAGCGTCTCGCGCGGGAACTCGGGCAGCTCGTCGAGGAACAACACGCCGCGGTGCGCGAGCGCGCACTCGCCGGGGCGCATCGACGCGCCGCCGCCGACGAGCCCGGCGCCCGAGCACGTGTGGTGCGGCGCGCGGAACGGACGCGACGACACCAGCCCCGCGCGCTCGCGCAACACGCCCGCGAGCGAGTGCACCGCCGTCACCTCGCGCGCCTCGCGCTCGGTCATCGCCGGCATGATCCCCGCCAGGGCGCGCGCGAGCAGCGTCTTACCGCCGCCCGGCGGCCCGACGAGCAGCACGTGATGCCCGCCGGCCGCCGCGAGCTCGAGCGCGCGGCGCGCCGCCGGCGTCGTCGCGACGCTCGCGAGGTCGACCGAGCCCGACCACGCGGCGGTCTCGTCCACCGGCGCCGCGTGCCACGAGACGAACTCGCCCGCGGTCGGCAGCTCCGCGCGCCCCGCGAGCGCATCGAGCACCTCTCGCAGCGACCGCGCCACGCGCACGTCGAACCCGTCACGCGCCGCCGCGGCGGCCTCGTGCGCCTGCTCGTCGGCGACGATCGCGCCCGTCGCCCCGCGCTCGCGCGCGCCGTCGAGCATCGCGAGCAGCCCGCGCACGCCGCGTAACTCGCCGCGGAGCGAGAGCTCGCCGACCAGCACGTGCGACGCGAGCGGCCCAGCGGCGTCGAGCTTCCCGGCCGCGAGCGCCGTCGCGACCGCCACCGCGAGGTCGAGCGCCGCGGGCGACGACGTCGCGCCGAGCACGTGCGGCTCGACCGCCACATCGACGCGACGCAGCGGCAGCTCGGCGCCCGACTGCTCGAGGGCCGCCCGCACGCGCGTGCGCATCTCACGCACCGCGACCTCGGGCACGCCCGAGAGCTCGAAGGCGGGCAGTCCGCGCGCGAGCGTCGCGCGCACCGTGACGGGCATCTCCTCGAGCCCGCGCACCAGCGCCGTCGCGCTCACCTCGACCGTCGTTCCCGTCGTGTTCGTCTCGCCCGTCGTGTTCATCGTCCCATCTCCTCGTGTCGTGTCTCGAATCACCGCGCGTACCTGCACCGGCGCAGGTCGACGCGCTTCTCGCTCTCTCGCCCGTTCGCGAACGCGTAGTGGACGCGCGCGAAGGTGGCCGTGCGCGCGACGATCACGCCGACGCGACGCCCCCCGCGCGCGCTCCTGCTCGGGAACTCGATGCGCGATCCCACGCGCGCGAGCTTGAGGGCGCGACGACCGCGCACCGCGAACTCGTGCAGCGGCGCCGTCCACGTGTCGAGCGTGCGGAAGCCCGACGTCTCGCGCACGTCGACGACACGCAGCGTGACCAGCGTGCCGAGCGCCGCGCCGCGCTCGGCCTCCGCGCGCACGTCCGCGCGCTCCGACAGCACGCGCTCGCGCCGCCCGAGCGAGCCCGTGAGCGTGCCCCATCGCGCGGCATCCACCGTCACCACTCGCGTCTCGCGTCCTTTCGTCATGCTTGTTTCGTAGCGTTGACTTGAATTGTAGTCAACGAAAAGAGCTGATGGTGTGCGGCGTTGTCTGCGCTCGCGGCGCGTGCTCGCGCGATGCGCGTTGGCGGGCGCCGCCGGGCGTCGGGCGTGAGGGCGCGGGGCGTC
>JBDHVF010000210.1:0-10624 GCA_039809605.1 Polyangiales bacterium
GCCGCGGCTCTGCGGAGCCGCGGCTGGTCTCTCGCTGTCGGCGTGGTGGTCGAACTGCCACGCGCGCGCTGACGGCGCCGCGAATGCGCCGCGGCTCTGCGGAGCCGCGGCTGGTCTCTCGCTGTCGGCGTTGTGATCGAACTGCCACGCGCGCGCTGACGGCGCCGCGAATGCGCCGCGGCTCCGCGGAGCCGCGGCTGGTCTCTCGCTGCCAGCGCGGCGGTCGAACTGCCGCGCGCGCTGACGGCGTCGCGAATGCAGTGCATCCGCGGCCAGGGTCCAGATCCCTGTGGGCGTGGGCGATGCGCTCACACCGCTGCGCGGCGCTCGGCGTACGCGCGCAGCGCCTCGGCCACCGGGGGCAGCGACGCCCTCCGCGCGCTCGAGAGCTCGGCGCGAAGGGGCAGCCTCGCGCGCAGCGGCAGCGCGTGGGCGGGCGTGGGAACGACCGCGCGCTCGGGCAGCCCCGCGGCCTCGCAGAGCGCGCGCGCCCACCCCGAGAAGCTCTCGACGCCCTCGTTGGCGAGGTGCCACACGCCCTCGGCGTGGTCGACCGCGAGGTCGAGCGTGGCGTGCGCGAGGTGCGGCAGGTACGCGAGCGAGACGTAGCGATCCTCGGGGGCGGCGAAGGTGCGGCCCGCGCGCGCGGCGCGCCACGCGTCGGCGACGAAGCTGCGCTCCTCGTCGGGGCCGAAGAGGGCGCCGGCGCGCACCACGAGGGCCGTGGGCAAGACCCGCAGCACACCGCGCTCGGCCGCGGCGTGGCACGCGCCCCAGGCGTTGATGGGGCCCACGGGGTCGTGCTCGACGTAGCCCGCGCGCTTGTCTCCGTCGAACACGAAGGCCGACGAGAAGGTCACGAGGCGAGCCCCGCGGCGGCGGCACGCGGCCGCGAGCAGCGCGGGGCCCACGGCATTGGCGAGGCGCAGGGCGTCGGGGTCGTCTTCGGCGTCGTGCATGCGCGCGTAGCCCGCGGCGTTGATCACCAGCCAGGGCGACGTCTCGTCGAGGGCGCGCGCGAGCGCCTCGCGGTCGGTGATGTCGAGCGCCGCGCGGGTGAGCGCGCGCACCGCGAGGCCGCGCTCCCTGCACGCGCGCACGATCGCGGCGCCGAGCGCGCCGCCCGCGCCCGTGACCAGAACGGGCCGCTCGTCGCCCCTCGGCGGGGGCGAGACGTCACCGAGGGGGGCGTGGAGGAAGCGCTCCTCGCGGCGCCACCAGCCCGGCGACGTCACGAGGGGGTGGGTCGAGCGTCCGTCGCGGGCGAGCTCCCTCGCCACGCGCGCGAGGGCCGTGGGTCGCGGCTCGGGGCCTCGCACGTCGAACGCGCCGGGCTCGTAGTGGCCCGCGGCGCGCGTCACGAGGCTGTCCCAGTCGCACGCGCCGAAGGCCGACCAGAGCGTCACCGCGCGCACGTCGACGCCGCTCGCGCGCGCAGCCTCGGCGCCGCGCCACGCCTCCCAGAGCCAGCGGATCTGCTCCTCGGGCGAGCAGCCCAGGTGCGCCTCGGTGATCGCCACGGGCGCCCCGTAGCGCGCGGCCACCTCGCGCAAGACCACCTCGTGCCCGCGGATGCCCTCGCCGAGCACCCGCACCGCCTCGACGTCGGCGTACGCGTGGCGTCCGTTGCCGCCGCAGATGTGCGGGGGGTAGAGCGCGACGCGCTCGTCGAGGAAGCGGTCGCTGGTCACGTAGTAGTTCACCCCGACGAGGTCGGGCGGCGTGGGCGCCTCGGCGAGCTCGCGCAGCACGCGCTCGTCGACGCCCGCTTCGACGAAGTCTTCGAAGAACGGGTGCGCGGGGTCGACCCTGCCGAAGAGCAGGTCGAGGCTCAGCCACCGCCGCGCGTTCTCGTAGTCGGCCTGGTAGCGCAGCGACGGGGTCGACGCGACCGAGCCCACGTCTTCGGTCTGCACGAGCCTCGCGCCGGGCGCTCTCTCGCGAATGGCGCGCATCGCCAGCGCCGTCGCCCGCACCTGCGTGACCAGCGCGCGCAGGAACGACCCCGTGTCGCGCCCGTGCGGGTACCAGTGGCCGTAGAGCCCCGAGAAGCGCGCCGTGGTGAGGGGCTCGTTCACGGGGGTGAAGTCGACGACCCACGGGTAGCGCTCGGCCACGAGGGCGGCGTAGCGCGCGAGGCCCTCGGCGAAGGCCGGGTCGAGCAGGCTCGTCGCGCGGTGCCCGCTGCCGTGGTGCACCAGGCCCACGATGGGCCGCAGCCCGAGCTCTCGCAGCCGCGCGAGGCGCCGGTCGGCCCAGGAGAAGTCCGCCGAGGCGAGGCCGTCGGGGGCGGTGCGCTCCCAGAGCACGGGGTACCTCACGGCGCGCGCGCCGAGGCTCGCGATGCGGTCGAGGTCGTCGTCGCGGCGGTCGTGCCCCGTCGCGCGGAGCTGGTCGAAGTACACGTCTCCGACGCGGTTGA
This sequence comes from Polyangiales bacterium, assembly GCA_039809605.1. GTDB lineage: Bacteria > Myxococcota_A > Polyangia > Polyangiales > CAISKJ01. The sequence goes on from JBDHVF010000210.1 coordinate 2,423, forward strand.
CCGTGCACTCGACGCCGGCCCATAGCTCGAGGCTCACGACAGCCCCTCGGGCACGAGCACCCTCACCCCGCCGCGCCCGTCGCGCGCCGCGTCGCGCAGCACCCCCTCGGCCGCGCGCGCCGCGCCGCCCGCGCGCACCAGGGCCACGATGGCGCCGCCGAAGCCCCCGCCGGTGAGCCGCGCGCCGTAGACCTCGGGCTGCGCGCGGGCGCTCTCGACGAGGCGGTCGACCTCGGGCACCGACACCTCGTAGTCGTCGCGCATCGAGCGGTGCGAGGCGTCCATGAGTTCGCCGAGGCGCGCGAGGTCGCCCGCGCGCATGGCGGCCACGGCCTCGAGCACCCGCGCGTTCTCGGTCACCACGTGGCGCACGCGTCGGTCGAGGGGCGGCACGAGGCGGGCGACGGGGGCCTCCCACGCCGCGGGCAGGTCGCGCAGCGAGGCGACGCCCAGGGCCGCCGCGGCGCGCTCGCACTCGGCGCGGCGCGTGCGGTAGTCGCCCTGCGCGTTGCGGTGCGCCACGCCCGAGTCGACCACCATGAACTCCCCCTCCGGGGGCACGGGCACGCGCTCGCAGCGCATCGCCCGCGTGTCGATGAAGAGGGCGTTGCGGTCGTCGGCGAGGCTCGACGCGAGGGTGTCCATGACCCCCACGGGGGCGCCCACGAAGTCGTGCTCGGCGCGGTGCGCGACGCGCGCGACGGCCTCGTCGTCGAGGGGGAGCGACGCGAGCGCCCGCAGCGCGCGGGTGAGCGCGACGAGCAGCGCGGCGCTCGACGAGAGCCCGGCGCCCACGGGCACGTTCGACGTGAGGCGCGCGGAGAAGCCGGGCACCGCGTGGCCCTCCTCGGCGAGCGCCCACGTGACGCCCTGCGCGTAGTCGACCCACGCGCCCGAGCGCCTCTCGCGGCCGAGCGTGAAGCGCGCGCGGGGCGGGTCGACCGACTCGGTGGCGACCTCGACCTCGCGGTCGTCGCGCCGGGCGACCTCGACGCGCGTGCGCTGGGGGATGGCCATGGGGAGCACGAAGCCTCCGTTGTAGTCGGTGTGCTCGCCGATGAGGTTCACGCGGCCCGGCGCGTCGGCCGCGGCCTCGGGCGCGCGTTCGAAGGTGTCTTCGAAGCTCATGGCGCGACCTCGACGGCGCGCAGCTCGGCGGCCTTCTCCTCGGGGATGGTGTCGGCGGTGAAGGCCCCGGCGCCGACCTCGCTGCCCGCGAGGTACTTGAGCCGGCTGGGCATGCGCAGGTAGGGGTAGATCTCGACGTGCAGGTGCGCCTCGGGGTGCGGGGCCCCGTCGGTGGGCGCCTGGTGGAGCACCATGATGTACGGCATGGGTCGCTTCCACAGGGCGTCGAGCTTCATGAGCGCGAGCTTGAGCGACGCGGCGAGGTCGGCGACCTCGCGGTCGTCGAGGTCGGCCACCGAGGGCGCGGGGCGCAGGGGCGCGACCCAGATCTCGTAGGCGAAGCGGGCGCACACGGGCACGAAGGCCACGGCGCGGTCGGTCGCGTGCAGGACGCGCCGCCCGTCGTCGAGCTCACGCGCGAGGAGGTCGGCGAAGAGGCCGCGTCCGTTCGCTTCGAAGTACGCGCGCTGCTGCGCGAGCTCGGCGGCGGCGATGGGGGGCACGAAGGGGTAGGCGTAGATCTGCCCGTGCGGGTGCTGGAGCGTGACGCCCACCTCGACGCCGCGGTTCTCGAAGGGCATCACGTACGCGACGTCGTCGCGGGCGCCGAGCTCGCGCTGGCGGTCGGCCCACGCGGCGACGACGAGCTCGACGTTCCAGAGGGGCAGCGCGCCGAGCGAGCTTCTGGGGTCTTGCGTGAAGACCACGACCTCGCAGGCGCCGCGCGCGGGGCGCGTGTCGACGATGCTCGGCGGCGGGTCGTGGGCGCCCTCGTACAGCGTGGGGAAGCGGTTTTCGAACACGGCCACGTCCCACCGCCCCGCGGGCACCTCGGTGGGCTGCGCGGGGTCGGTGGTGGGCGCGAGGGGGTTGTAGTCCGCGGGCGGGAGGAACGTTCGCGCCTGCCGGTGCCCCGCGTACGCGACCCACTCGCCGCGCAGCGGGTGCCACCGGAGGTGGGGGTTGGGCTTCACCGTGGGGCCGTCGTCGCGCGGGCTCACGGCGGCGATCGCAGGGTCGATGGGCTCGCGGCCGTAGAGCCAGAGGCCGCGGCCGTCGGGCTTGACGAGCGCGCGGCGGTGAACGGGGATGGGGTCATCCATGGGGCTCCTCCTCGACGGCGATCTGTTGTTCGAGGGCGCTGGAGCCGGGGCGGTCGCCGTCCTGTTCGGGCGGCTCGGGCGGGTCATCGACGGTGTGCCCCGCGGTGGCGTCGGCGATGACCGACAGGGGGAACTTGGGCGTGCGGTCGGCGTAGAGGAGCCCGTTGGCCTCCTGGTAGGTGTCGGCGAACTGCGTGTAGCAGAAGCCCGCGAGCAGCTCGAGGGAGCGCACGGCGCCCACGAGCCGCGTGTAGCGCTTCGCGAGCTGGTCGACGTCGCGGCACTCGGAGTAGCCCCAGGTGCCGGCGCCGGGGCGCGCGAGCGCGAGGCCGCCGAACTCCGACAGCACGATGGGGTGGTTGGGGGTGGCGCTCTGGGGCGCGCCGCTCTCGATCACCAGGGCCCTGCCGCCGGGGCGCTCGCGGCTGAGGAGCTTGGGGAGCACGTCGTGGGCGAAGTACCTCGCGCGCAGCCGCGCGGGCGTGGGGTCGTAGTCGTGGATGCCGATGATGTCGGTGGCGACGCTCTCCCAGCCGTCGTTGCCGATGACCGGGCGCGTGGGGTCGGTGGTGCGCGTGAGGTGGTAGAGCGCCTGCACGTAGTGGCGCTCGGGCGCGTTGTCGGGGAGGTTGGGCACGCCCCACGACTCGTTGAAGGGCACCCACGCGACGATGCAGGGGTGGCTGGCGTCGCGGCGCACGGCCTCGAGCCACTGCCTCGTGAGCCGCTCGACCGAGCGCTGGGTGAAGCGGTACGCGCTGGGCATCTCCTCCCACACGAGGAGCCCGAGGTGGTCGGCCCAGTAGAGGTATCGCGGGTCTTCGATCTTCTGGTGCTTGCGCGCGCCGTTGAAGCCCATGGCGCGGGTGAGCTCGACGTCCCTGCGCAGGGCGTCGTCGTCGGGGGGCGTGAGCCCGGTGTCGGGCCAGTAGCCCTGGTCGAGCACCATGCGCAGGCGGTAATCACGGCCGTTGAGCACGAAGCGGTCGCCGCGCACCGACACCGCGCGCAGGGCCGTGTAGCTCTTGACCCGGTCGAGCGCGGCGCCCGACTCGTCGCGGAGGATGATCGTGGCGTCGATGATGGTGGGGCGCGCGGGGCTCCAGAGGAGCTCGTTGCGAAAGTCGTCGATGCCCGGGTCCGAGAGCACGATGCGCCGGTGCACCTCGCCCGCGACGACGCTGTAGTCGTCGTTGGCGAGCACGAGGTCGCCGATGCGGAGCTTGACCGACATGCGCAGCCGCCGGCCCGAGGCCGCGTGCAGGCGCGCGTGGAAGCCGATCTCCCAGCGCTCGAGGTTGGGCGTCCACCGCAGGAACTCGATGTGCGTGCGGGGCACGACCTCGAGCCACACGGTCTGCCAGATGCCCGTGGTGCGCGGGTACCAGATGGAGTGGGGCTCGAGCTTCCAGTCCTGCTTGCCGCGCGGGAGGGCGAGGTCCCACGGGTCGTCGAACGCTCGCACGACGACGGTGACCGCGCGCTTGCCGCGGGCGCACTCGGTGATGTCGACCGTGAAGGGCGTGTAGCCGCCCTCGTGCTCGCACGCGAAGGCGCCGTCGACCCACACGCAGGCGAGGTAGTCGACGGCGCCGAAGTGAAGCATGAGCCGGTCGCTGGGGCCGAGCGGCGGCACGGGCACCTCGCGGCGGTACCACACGGCTTTGTAGAAGCCCGTGTCGCCGACGCCGCTCCTGGGCGTCTCGGGCGCGAAGGGCACCTCGATGGTGCCGGTGAAGCGCGCCTCGCCCGGCGAGAGCCACCGCGCGTCGGCGTCGATGGAGAACTCCCACGGCCCGTCGAGCGAGGACCACCCCGCGCGCCGGAGCTGGGGCCGTGGGTATCCCCTGCCGTCGTCGTCGTCGGGGTGGGCCGGCGGCGTGGTCCGGTTTCCGAGGGTCGCGAGCGACGCGGGCATCGGGGCACCTCCGTGGCTTCAGGCCGCCTGGGTCTCTCGCGCCGCGTCGCCGCGCACGCCGCGGATCTGGTCGAAGGTGGCGAGCGCCTGCCCGACGACCTGGTCCATGTTGTAGTAGCGGTAGGTGGCGAGGCGGCCGACGAAGCGCACGTTCGGGGTCGCGTCGGCGAGGGCCTTGTAGCGGCGGTAGAGCTCGGCGTTCTCGGGCCGCGGCACGGGGTAGTAGGGGTCGCCCTCGTCGGTGGGGAACTCGTACACGACGCTGGTCTTCGGGTGCGACTGGCCCGTGAGGTACTTGAACTCGGTCACGCGGGTGTAGGCGTGCTCGTTCGGGTAGTTGATCACCGCGCCCGCTTGAAAGACCTCGCGGTCGTGCGTCTCGAAGCGGAAGTCGAGCGAGCGGTACGGGAGCTTGCCGTAGCGGCAGTCGAAGAACGCGTCGACGGGCCCCGTGTAGATCATCTCGCGGAACGACACCTCTCCCATGAGCTCGCGGTAGTCGGCGTTGAGCGCGATGCGGATGTTGGGGTGGTCGAGCATGTTCTCGAACATCCGCGTGTAGCCGCGCAGGGGCATGGCCTGGAACTCGTCGGTGAAGTACCGGTCGTCGTAGTTGACGCGGGCGGGCACGCGCGACGCGACGGCGGCGTCGAGCTCGGAGGGGTCGAGGCCCCACTGCTTGCGCGTGTAGTTCTTGAAGAACTTCTCGTAGAGCTCGCGGCCGACCTTGCTCACCACGGCGTCTTCGGAGGTGCGGCAGTGCTTGATGGGCACCGCGACGCGGGCGAAGAACGCCTCGACCTCCTCGGGCGAGTAGCGCGTGCCGTAGAGCCTGTTCACCGTGTCGACGTTGATGGGAAAGGGCAGGAGCCTGCCGTCGACGTGGGCGAGCACGCGGTGCTCGTAGGGCCGCCACGCGGTGAAGCGCGAGAGGTAGCGGAAGATGCGCTCCGAGGCCGTGTGGAAGATGTGCGGGCCGTACTTGTGGATGAGCACGCCCGCGTCGTCGTGGCAGTCGTACGCGTTGCCGCCGATGTGGGGGCGCCTGTCGCAGAGCAGCACGCGCTTGCCCATCTGCGAGGCGAGGCGCTCGGCGAGCACCGCCCCCGCGAAGCCCGCGCCGACGATCAGATAGTCGAACATGCCGCCCCTCCCTCCGTCACCTCGTACGCCGCGGCGGCCGCCTCGCGGCGCTCGCGCGCGGCCTCGCGGATGAGCGCGGACATGGCGCGCCAGGTCTCGTCCCACGAGGTCGAGCGCACGACGCCCTCGGCCGCGCGGCGGTGCGAGGCGACGTCGGCCGCGAGGGCGCGGTCGACGGCGTGGGTGAAGGTCTCGCGGTCGGCGATGGAGACCACGCCCCACTCGCCGTAGGGCCGCACCACGTCGCGGATCGCGGTGGAGACCACGGGCCTGCCCGCGGCCAGGTACTCGAGGGTCTTGGTGGGGCTGATGTACCGGGTGGCCTCGTTGAGGGCGAAGGGCATGATGGCCACGTCCCAGCCCGAGAGGTACGCGGGCAGCTCGTCGTAGTGGCGCCCGCCGAGCCAGTGGAGGTTGGGGCGGCGCGGCAGCGACGCCGGGTCGATCTTCACCACGGGCCCGATCATCACGATCTGGTACGAGGGCCGCGCGTCGGCGAGGTGGGCCACGAGGTCGAGGTCCATGCGCTCGTCGATGACGCCGAAGAACCCGAGGCGCGGCGAAGGGAGGTGGCGCTGGTCGTCGGGGTCCTCGATGTCGCCGAGGGCGCGGGCGAAGTGGGCCGCGTCGACGCTGCTCGGAAAGGCGTGCACGGCGGGGTGGTGCGCGCGGCGGGCCTCGTAGAGGCTCTGGCCGCCCGTGAACACCAGGTCGGCGCGGCGCATGAGCTCTCGCTCGAGCTCTCGCAGCCGTGGCGGCGCGTGGGCGAAGGCCGAGAGCTCGTCCATGCAGTCGTAGACGACGAGCGCGGGGTCGAGCCCCTCGACGAGCGGGAGCATCATGGGCGTGTAGAGCCACGCGAGGGGCGCGCGCACGCTGCGGTCGCACGCGAGCATGCGCAGCAGGCGGCGCTGCAGGGCCTCGGCCTCGTCGCGCTCGACGCCCTCGGGCAGCCGCGGGGTGACGACGGTCACGCCGGGCGTGGGCTCCGAGAGCTCGAGGTCGGCGCCCCCGTAGTGGTAGAGGGGCTCTTCGACGAAGAGCACGCGGTGCTCGCGCGCGAACCGCGTCATCAGGTGGTTGGGGCGCTGGAACACGAAGCCCCAGCGGAGGTGCGAGAGGCAGACGAGGGTGTCGAGGTCGTTCATCGGGGTTCAGCTCCGAGGGTGGTGGGGTTGGGTGGCGCGCGCGCTCTCGCCGAACGCGCGCTCGTGGAACCGCCAGGCGTCGCGCACGATGCGCTCGAGCGTCGAGCGCGTCGCGCGCCAGCCGAAGGCGCGCTCGGCCCTGGCGGGGGAGGCGACGAGGGCCGCCGGGTCGCCGGCCCTGCGCGGCCCCTCGACGGTGGCGACCGCGCGGCCGGTGACCCTGCGCACGGCCTCGATCACCTCGGCCACCGAGTGGCCGGTGCCGGTGCCGAGGTTGAACGCGCCGCTCTCGCCGCCGCGCTCGAGGTGGTCGAGCGCGGCGAGGTGCGCGTCGGCGAGGTCGAGCACGTGCACGTAGTCGCGCACGCAGGTGCCGTCGGGCGTGGGGTAATCGACGCCGTAGACGCTGACGTGCGGGCGCCGCCCGAGGGCCGCGTCGAGCACGATGGGGATGAGGTGCGTCTCGGGGTCGTGGCGCTCGCCGAGGCCGAGCTCGGGCGCGGCGCCCGCGGCGTTGAAGTACCGCAGCGCCGCGTAGCGCAGCCCGTACGCGCGCTCGTACGACGCGAGCATCTTCTCGATGGCGAGCTTGGTCTCGCCGTACGGGTTGATGGGCGCCGGGGCCTGCGCCTCGGTGATGGGCACCTCGGCGGGCGAGCCGTAGACCGCCGCCGTCGACGAGAGGATGAAGCGCTCGACGCCCGCGTCGAGGCACGCGTCGACGAGGCCCACGGCCGCCGCGAGGTTGCCCGCGTAGTAGAGCCGCGGGTCTGCCACCGACTCGCCGACCTGGATGCGCGACGCGAAGTGCATCACGGCCTTCACGCGGCGCTCGCGCAGGAACGCCGCGACGCGGCCGCGGTCGGCGACGTCGGCGACGAGCAGCGGCACCGACGCGGGCACGGCCTCGCGGTGCCCGGTGACGAGGCTGTCGATCACCACCGGCTCGCGGCCCGCGCGCAGGAGCGCGCTCACCATGTGAGAGCCGATGTACCCCGCGCCGCCTGTGATCAACACGCTCATGGCCACCGGGGGTGTGCCCCGAGCACGCCGCGTGCCCCCGCGATTGCCGCGCGCCGCGCGCCGCTCTACGTGGCGCGGGGCCTCATTGTGGCGGTCTTGCGGCGCGGTGCGCGTCGGCGGGCCACGTGAACGAGAACGTCGCGCCGTGACCCGGCGACGACTCGAGGCGCACGCGCCCGCCGCGCTCCTCGACGAGCTTCTTGACCGTCGCGAGGCCGATGCCCGCGCCCTCGCCGCCGAGGCGTTCGAAGAGCTCCCACACGCGCGCGTGGCGCTCGGGCGCGATGCCCTCGCCGTCGTCGCGCACGTAGAACTCGTACGCGCCGGGCGCCTCGCGGGCGCCCACGCGCACCGCGACGTCGGCGCGGCGCGCGTGCGTGAGCGCGTTCGAGACGAGCTGCGCGAGCACCTGCCGCAAGGGCGCGCGGGCCGTGCGCAGGACGGGCAGCGGCGTCTCGACGACGACGCGCGCGGGCGCGGCGGGCTGGAGCGCCGCGAGCACCTCGGCCACGACGCCCGCGACGTCGACGACGTCGCACTCGTGGCGCGCGCGCCCGGCGCGCGCGTAGTCGAGGATGCCGCCGAGCAGCGCGGCGAGCCGCTGCACGCGGCCGTGGATGAGCGAGAGCTGCTCGCGCGCCTCGGGCGTGAGGCGGTCGGCGAGGTCCTCTTCGAGCCACTGCGCGAGGCTCGCGATGCCGCGCAGGGGCGCCCTGAGGTCGTGCGAGGCGACGTGGGC
>JBDHVF010000211.1:0-10618 GCA_039809605.1 Polyangiales bacterium
CGAACTGCGTCGGACCCCCGGGGATGAAACCTGCGCAGGAGGTTTCTGACTAGGCGGTGAAACCGAGCCCATGGAGCGACGCCGAACTCCGGCACGGGCGCGCTACGTCAACGGCCGAACGGGCGAGAGCGTGCGCGCGACGACGCGGCGGATCGACACGAGCGCCGCGGCGACCGCCACGGCCGTCCACGAGCGGTCGGCGGTGAGGCGAAGGAGGCCCGCGGCCGTCCAGAGGTCGAGGGTGACGGGGAGCGCGGCCCGCAGGCTGCGCGTCGACGCGAGGGCCGCCGCGCCAGCCAGAAGGCCCGCGGCGGTGAGCGCCCAGGCGCCGACGTCGGTGGGGGTCACGGGGCGCCCCGCTCGCGGCCCGCGTCGATCTCCTCGCGCTCCTCGCGGATCTCGCGGTGGAGGAAGAAGTTGAGCGCCGTGCGGATCGCGGCCACCGCGGCGAGCTTGCCGATCTCCGCGAAGGTCGGCGCCACCGCGGTGCGCAGCAGGTCCGACGCGAGCTGGAACTCGAGCCCGAGCGCGAGGAAGCGGCCCACGTCGAGCCGCACGGGCACGAACTCCCCGGCGTTCCGTCGGGTGACGGCCCGCCACAGGAAGCGCCCGAAGCCCAGCGCCGCCCCCGAGAAGATGATCAGCGCACCCGCGGCCTCGACCAGCCGCACGAGGAAGAACACCGCGGAGCGGAGCCAGCGTTCGGAGATGATCTCGTCCATGCGGTGACTCCGTCGGCGGCCGGGGGCGCCGTCGGGCAACGTAGTGCGGGCCGCGCGCATTCGAAACCGTCCGCGGGTGACTTGTGGCGGGGGGCGCCGCGCATACCATCGCGGCCCATGAAACTCTCGACACACCTCGCTCTCTCCGCGCTCGTGGCCCTCTCCCTCGCGTGTAGCGCTCACGCCGGAGGCGGCCCGGGCCCCGGCCCCGGCGACCCCGACGCCTCCAGCACCGGCCCCGATGGGAGCACGTCGGGCACCGTCAGCTTCACCTGCGCGCAGCTCTGCGAGCGCCTCGCGAGCGACCCGAGCTGTGGGGCCGCGGGGGCGAGCGCCTGCATGTCCTCGTGCGACGCGTCGATCCGCAGCACGCCCTCGGCGTGCGTCGCGTCGGCCAACGCGCTCTACGCGTGCACCCGCACCGCGTCGATCCGCTGCGTCTCGGGCACGACCTTCCCCTTCCCCGACTGCATGTCGCAGTACCTCGCCTACGCGAGCTGCGTCACGTCGGCGCCCCCTCCGCGCGACGGCGGCGTCACCCCGCCGAGCGACGGCGGCGTCACCCCGCCGCGCGACGGCGGCGTCACCCCGCCGATCGACGGAGGCGGCGGCGACCCCTGCGTCGACGCGCGCGACTGCGCGAGCTGCACGGGTCGAAGCCAGTGCGGCTGGTGCGCCAACCGCTGCTGGGTGGGGTCGAGCTCGGGCCCCACCGGCGGGAGCTGCGGCGGCACGACGTGGGCGTGGACGAGCGGCATGTGCTCGTCCACCCCGCCGCCCGACGCCGGCGGCGGCCCGTCGGCGATGTGCCAGTCCTGCGCGTTCGGAGCCTGCGGCGATGAGCTCAACGCCTGCGTGAGCAACCCCACCTGCGCGTCGTGTGTCAGCAACCCGACGTCGCCCGCGTGCGCCTCCAACGCCGAGGCGCGCGCCCTCATCACGTGCGTCTGCTCGTCGTGCAGCTCCGCGTGTGCGGGCTACTGCGGGTAGGAGAGGCACGCAGAGGCCACGAACTCGATGGCCCGCAGGCGCGTCTCGATCGTGGGTGAGGCGGGCGCGACGATGAGCTCGTCGGCGTCGGCCTCGCGGGCGAACTCGTCGAGGTAGGCGCGCACGGCCGACGGCGTCCCCACGGCGGTGTAGCGCATCATCTCGGCGACGGGCGCGCCCTGCGGGGAGGCCAGGATGGCGTCGGCCTCGTCGTCGGTGAAGGTCCGCCCGCGGCCGAGGATGATCGACACGCGGGCGCGCCGCACGACGGTGAGCTGCGCGCGGGCCTCGTCGTCGGAGTCGGCCGCGATCACGTTGACGCCCGCGATGACGTAGGGCCGCGCGAGCTGCTCCGAGGGCTTGAACGCGCTGCGATAGTGCGCCACGGCCTGGTGGAGCGCCGCGGGCGCGAAGTGCGACGCGAAGCCGTAGGGGAGCCCGAGCGCGGCCGCGAGGCGCGCGCCGAACATCGACGATCCCAGGATGTAGATGGGCACGCGGGTGCCCTTGCCCGGCGTGGCTTCGACGCCGGGTACGCGCGTGCGGTCCGAGAGGTAGCCCTGAAGCTCCAGGACGTCCTGGGGGAAGGAGTCTGGTGAGCTCGGGTCGCGCCGGATCGCGCGCGTGGTCACCGGGTCGGTGCCCGGCGCGCGCCCCAGGCCGAGTTCGATGCGCCCGGGGTGCAGCGAGGCGAGCGTGCCGAACTGCTCGGCGACGACGAGGGGCGCGTGGTTGGGGAGCATCACGCCGCCGGCGCCGAGCTTGATCGCCCGGGTGTTCGCGGCGACGTGAGCGATGAGCACCGCGGGCGCCGACGAGGCGATCACGGGCATGTTGTGGTGCTCGGCGTACCAGACGCGCGCGTACCCGAGGGCCTCGGCGCGCTGCGCCAGGGCGACGCTCCCGAGGAGCGCGTCGCGGGCGGTCTCGCCGCGGCCGATGATCGCGAGGTCGAGGATCGAGAGGGGGCGGGTCATCCACGCAGTATCAACGATTCCTCGGGTCGGCGCCGCCACGCCCGCAGCGTGAGCGGGTCGAGCCAGCGCGGCGGCGATCGTCGGGCGGCCATCCGGGGGGCGCGGGACTCCCGACGACCGCCGGTCGCCCGGCGTCTCGTCGCCCCATCGCCCGCGTGGCGCGCTGACACGCGCGGGCGCTTGCAGGCTTCGCCCGACCGCGCGCCGATCGGGCCTCTCGCGCTGGGGGAACGTCCCTTGCTCCGTGTGCGATCCATGCGCAACGCCGCGGTCGGCGCCGAGATCGACGTGCCGCTCTACGCCTGGTTCGTGCTGGGCGCGGTGGTGCTGACGAGCCTCGCGCTCGACCTCGTGGCGCACCGCGAGAACCGCGAGCAGGGGCGCCGCTGGGCCGTGGTGTGGAGCGTCGTGTGGGTCTCGCTCGCGCTCGCCTTCGGGGGCTGGATCGCGCTGCGCTTCGGGCGCCGCGCGGCGGGCGACTACCTCACCGCGTGGCTCATCGAGAAGAGCCTGAGCGTCGACAACCTGTTCGTCTTCCTCGTGATCTTCTCGCGCCTACGGATCCCGAGGGGCGAGCAGCACCGGGTGCTGGCGTGGGGCATCGCCGGGGCCCTCGCGACGCGCGCGGGCTTCATCGCCAGCGGCTCGGCGCTCATCGAGGCGTGGCGCGGCGTGCCGTACGTGCTCGGCGCCTTTCTGCTCTACGCGGGCGTGAAGACGCTGCGGGAGCCGCCCGACGAGGGCGGCGAGGGGCGCGTGCTGGCCTTCGTGCGCGACCACCTGCGCGTCACGCGGCGGCTGCACGGGCACCACTTCTTCGCCGTCGAAGACGGGCGGCGCGTGGCGACGCCGCTCCTGCTCGCGCTGGTCGTCGTCGAGGTGTGCGACGTGCTCTTCGCCACCGACTCGATCCCCGCGGTGTTCGCCGTCACCCGCGAGCCCTTCATCGTGTACAGCTCCAACGTCTTCGCCGTGCTCGGGCTGCGCGCCCTCTACCTCGTGCTCGCCGACCTCATCGCCGACCTCGAGTACCTGCGCTACGGCCTGGGCGCGATCCTCCTGCTGGCCGGCGCGAAGATGCTCGCGGCCAACGTGATCCGCGTGCCCGAGTCGGTGTCGCTCCTGGCGATCGTGGCGATCCTGGTGCTGACCACGACCGCGAGCGTCGCCGCGAGGCGACAGAAGGCGGCCGCCGAGGGCCAGCGCTGAAGCGCGCGAAGCGTCTGGACGCGGCGCGGTGCGGCCCTAGGAAGAACGGGCGCAGGAAGGGCCCCGCGGGCAACGATGGACGCCAGGATTCTTGTGGTCGAAGACGAGTGGACGCTCGCCGAGGGCCTCCGCGACACCCTGGAGTACCTGGGCTACGTCGTGCCCGCCGTGGCGGCGTCGGGCGCCGAGGCCCTCGCCGCGGCCGAGCGCGAGCGGCCCGACCTCGCCCTGATGGACATCCACCTCCGCGGGTCGATGGACGGCATCGAGGCCGCGGCCATCTTGCGGCGGCGCTTCAACGTGCCGGTGGTCTACCTCACGGGGCACTCGGACGACGTCACGCTCCGGCGCGCCAAGGAGACCGAGCCCTACGGCTACCTCGTCAAGCCCTTCAACGAGCAGGAGCTGCACTCGGCCGTCGAGATCGCCACCCACAAGCACGCGCTCGAGTCGCGGCTGGCCGAGCGCGAGCGGTGGTTCTCGACCACGCTGGCCTCCATCGGCGACGCGGTGATCGCCGTCGACCGCGACGACCGGGTGACCTTTCTCAACCCCGTGGCCGAGGCGCTCACGGGCGTGTCGCGCGGCGAGGCCGTGGGCGCGCCCGCGGGCGACGTGCTGCGCGTGGTGGGCGCCGACGGCGCGCGGGCCGACGCCCCCTCGCGGGCCGCGCTCGAGACGGGCGCGCGGGCGGAGCTACCCCGCGACGCGACCCTCTTGACCCGCGCGGGGCAGAGCGTGGCCGTCGACGGCTCGGCGGCGCCCATCGTCGACCAGCACGGCCGCGTCTCGGGCGCGGTGGTGGTCGTGCGCGACGTGACCGAGAAGCGCCAGCTCGAGGCGCGCCTCGCGCTCACCGACCGCCTCGCGTCGCTCGGCACCATGGCCGCGGGCGTGGGCCACGAGATCAACAACCCGCTCACGTACGTGCTCGGCAACCTCGAGTTCGCGCTCGAGGCCCTGCGACGGCGCGCCCGCGGGGCCCTCGCCCCCGAGCTCGAGCGCGACCTGCGCGAGGTCGACGAGGTGCTCGCCGAGGCGCGCCAGGGGGCCCTGCGCGTGCGCGACATCGTGCAGGCGCTCAAGCGCTTCTCGCGCGCCGAGGACGCCACGCGCGCCCGCGTCGAGCTGCGCGACGTGGTCGACGACGCCGCGCGGCTGACGGCGAGCGAGCTGCGCCCGCGCGGGAGGCTGCGCGTCGAGCACGGCGACGCGCCGGCGGTGGTGGCCAACGCGTCGCTGCTCCACCAGGTGTTCGTGAACCTGCTCATCAACGCCGCGCAGGCGCTCGACGAGCGCGCGGCGGGCCGCAACGAGGTGGTCGTGCGCACGCGCGCCGACGAGCGGGGCCGGGCCGTCGCCGAGGTGTGCGACACGGGCCACGGCATCGCGCCCGCGGACCTGCCGCGGATCTTCGAGCCGTTCTTCACCACGCGCCCGGTGGGCAAGGGCACGGGGCTCGGGCTCGCGATCTGCCACCGGATCGTGAGCGCCCTCGGCGGCGAGATCGCCGTCGAGAGCGAGGTGGGGCGGGGCACGACGCTGCGGGTGACGCTCCCCGCGGCGCCCCCCGACGCGCCCGCGGCGGAGGCGGCGAGGGCGTCGTCGATCCCGCCGTCGCGCAGGGCGCGGGTGCTCGTGGTCGACGACGAGGAGCCCGTGGCCCGCTCGATCGAGCGCGTGCTGCGCGCGGCCCACGACGTCGCCGTCGAGACCGACCCCCGCGCCGCGCTCGCCCGCGTGGCCGGCGGCGAGGACTTCGACGTGATCTTCTGCGACCTGATGATGCCCACCCTCAGCGGCATGCACCTCTTCGAAGCCCTCTCGGCCGCGCGCCCCGAGCTCGCGCGCCGCGTGGTGTTCATCACGGGCGGCGCGCTCTCGCCGCGCGCGTCGGACTTTCTCGCGCGGCAGCCGAACCTCTGCATCGCCAAGCCCCTGTCGGCGCAGAGCCTCCGGCGCGTGGCCGCGGGCTTCGCCGCGTGAGCGCGGTCAGAGCCCGAGCGAGCGGAGCTCCTGCACGGCGATGGGGTGGCCGAGCGATGCGGCGCGGCGCAGGTCGTCGACGGCCCCGACGGGGTCGCCCGCGGCGCGTCGCGCGCGGCAGCGTTCGAACCAGCACGCCCCGTCGCCCGGCGAGCGCTCGACGCCCTCGTCGAGGTCGCGCAGGGCGCCGCCCACGTCGTCGCGCTCCATGCGAATGGCCGCGCGCGCGCGCAGCGCCTCGACCGACCCGGGCTCGCGCTCGATGGCGCACGTGAGGTCGGCCTCGGCCGCGGCGAGGTCGCGCAGGGCCGAGTGCGTGAGGGCGCGCGCCACCCACGCCTCGGCGCGCGAGGGGTCGAGCTCGATGACCCTCCGCCGGTCGGCCAGGGCGACGTCGTAGCGCCCGAGCAGGTGGGCCACGCGCCCGCGCTCGCGCACGAAGCCCACGGCGCCGGGGTTCAGGGCCACGGCGCGGTCGAGGGCGGCGAGGGCGTCGGCGAGCTCCATGCGCCGCGCGCGCAGCACGCCGAGGAGGTAGTGCGCCTGCGGAGACTCTCGCGCGAGGGTGACCGCGCGCAGGGCGTCGTCGAGGGCGCCGCCGCGCTGCTTCTGCTGCTCGCGCGCCCACCCGCGGGCCACGTACGCCGCGGCGGTGCGGGCGGCCACGTCGGCCTCGCGGCACCCGCGGGCGAGGAGCTCCTCGCCGATGCGGATGCGGGCCTCGACCTCGCCGCGGCGCTCGCCCTCGTTGAGCGCGAGCAGGAGCATTCGAACGCGCGCGCCCTCGTCGCCGCCGCCGGGCGCCGGGGGCTCGAGGCTCACCCTCGCCGCGGGCACGAGCGCCGCGCGCAGGGCCTCGACGGCCTCGGTGGCGTCGCGGAAGCGCCGCGCGGGGTCGCGGTCGACGCAGCGGGCGAACCAGTCGTCGAAGCCCTGCGGCGGCAGGGCGGCGCGCTGGAGCGACGCGGCGCGCACGCTGGCGGGCTCGAGCGTCGACGACTCGATCTCGGCGAGGATGGCCGGGTACTGCTCGAACCAGCGCCAGTACGAGCCCCCCGTGAGCACGTAGAACGCCAGGAGCCCCAGGGCCCACACGTCGGTGGCGAGGGTGATGTGCCCGGCGGGGGCCATCTGCTCGGGCGCGAGCCAGCCGGGCGACCCCTGCGGCACGGCGAGCTCGACCGAGCTCTTGAGCGCCGGGAGCACGTGGGCGATGCCGAAGTCGAGCACCTTCACGGTGCGCCGCGCGTCGGCGCGCCGGCTCTCGGAGACGTGCACGTTCTCGGGCTTGAGGTCGCAGTGCACGATGCCCGCGCGGTGCGCGGCGCCCACGGCGTGGCCGAGCTGTTCGAACACCTCGAGGGCCTCGGCGACCGAGAGGGGCCCGCGGCGCGCGGTGCGCTCCTCGAGGGTCTCGCCGCGCAGGAACTCCATCACGTACCAGGGCACGCCGCCGGGCATGGCGACGCCCGCGTCGATGACCTGCACCACGTGCTCGCTCTCGATGCGCGAGCTGATGCGGGCCTCGTCGATGAACCGCTGGCGCACGCGGTCGTCGTCGGCGAGCCATCGGTGCAGCACCTTGAGGGCGCGTGCCTGGCCCGTGTTGCGCTGCTCGACCTCGTAGACGGCGCCCATGCCCCCCTCGGCGATCACGCGCACCACGGCGTAGTCGCCCGCGAAGGTGGCGCCGGGCTCGAGCGAGTCCCGCGGGTCTCGGGGCTCCGCGTCGGTCATGGCCCGACGTGTATCACACCGCGGCTAGACCCCGCCAAAGGGGTGGAGAAAGGCCATCAGCGCGATGCCCGCCGACGCCAGCAGCCCCAGCACGATCAGCGCGCGCAGCGGCCGCGGTACGTCGACCATCGACGGGCGCGCGGCGCGCACCCTGCGCGGCTTCGGGGACGTCTCGGGGATCATGCGTGCGGACGTGCAGCGGCCGTGCCGCGCGGCGGCCCACGGGGGCGCGCGACGCGAGCGCGCGAAGGGGGTGTGCGCCGGCGTCGCATGAGACGGCGGGCCACGGCGCTGCGCGCGGGCGCCGCGGATCGCGTAGAGTCGGGGCGCATCCTTCGCTGGCCATGGACCCACCGAGCCGCGCACGGCCTCGCAGCGCCTTGCAGCCGGGCGACCGCGTCGCGGGGCGCTTCGAGGTGCTCTCGCTCGCGGGCTACGGCGGCGTGGGGAGCGTGTACCGGGCGCTCGAGACGGCCGCGGGGCGCGTGGTGGCGCTCAAGCTCCTGCACCCCGAGAGCGAGGGCGAGGCGCGGTTCGCGCGCGAGGCCGCGGTGCTCTCGTCGCTGCGCCACCCCGGCGTGGTGCGCTACCTCGACTACGGCCTCGACGGCGCCACGCCCTTTCTCGTGATGGAGTGGCTCGTCGGCGAGGACCTCGACGCGCGCCTGCGCCGGGGCGTGCTCGACGCGGGCGACGCGCTCGCGCTCGCGCGCGCGGTGGCCGAGGCGCTCGCGGCGGCGCACCGCCAGGGCATCGTGCACAGGGACCTCAAGCCCGCGAACCTCTTCCTCGTCGACGGGCGCTTCGACGCGGTGAAGATCGTCGATTTCGGCCTCGCGCTCCCGCCCTCGTGCGACGAGCTCACCGAGCCCGGCGCGCTCGTCGGCACGCCCGCGTACATGGCCCCCGAGCAGGTGCGCGGCGAGCGCGTCGACGCGCGCGCCGACCTCTACGCCCTCGGCGCGGTGCTCTTCCGCTGCCTCGCGGGGGCGGCGCCCTTCAAGGGCGACAACCAGCTCGCCGTGCTCGCCAAGGTGCTGGTCGAAGACCCGCCCGACCTGCTCTCGGCGCGGCCCGACCTCGCGCCCGAGGCCGGCGCGCTGGTGGCACGCCTTCTCGCGAAGAGCCCCTCCGAGCGCCCGGCCGACGCGCCCGCGCTGCTCGCCGCGCTCGAGGCGCTGCGCGCGCCGGGAGAGGCCGCGCCGAGGCTCCTCTCCGCGGTGTCGTCGAGCGAGCAGCGCGTGACCTCGGTGGTGCTGAGCGCGAGCGCCGGCCGCCGCGAGGAGCCGCCGCGGCCGCGCGCGGGCCCGCAGGAGTCGACCCTGCCGATGCCACCGTCGCCCGCCTCGGCGCGCTTCTCGTCGAACCGCCACCAGGTGCTCCGCGAGGCCGTGCGCTCGGTCGGCGGCGCGCTCGACATCCTGGCCGACGGCACGCGGCTGGTGACCGTGCGCGGGGCGTCGCCCGCCGAGCAGGCCGCCCTCGCGTCGCGCTGCGCCCTCGCGCTCGCCGCGCTGCGCCCCGACGACCGGCACGTCGTCGCCACGGGGAGGGTCGTCGTGGCCGGGAGCCTGCAGGTCGGCGAGGTGATCGACCGCGCCGCGTCGGCGCTCGTGGCGCTGCGTACGCAGGGCGTCGAGGGCGCGGGCGTGCGCCTCGACGAGGCCACCGCGCACCTGCTCGACGACCGCTTCGACGTGCGGGGCGACGGCGAGTGGCGCGTGCTCGCGGGCGCGCGCGAGGGCGCCGCGGGGGCGCGCGCCGTGCTCGGGCGCGTCACGCCCTGCGTGGGGCGCTCGAAGGAGCTCACCTCGCTCGCCCACGCGCTCGACGACGCGCTCGGCGAGCCGCGCGCCCGCGCCGTCACCGTCTACGCCCCGCCGGGCATGGGCAAGTCGCGGCTCCTGCAGGAGTTCCTGCGCGCCGAGGTGTCGCGCCGGCCCGCGCTGGCGCCCCTCACGGCCCGGTGCGACGCGGCGCGCGCGGGCTCGCCCTTCGCGGTGGCGTCGCAGCTCGTACGGTCGGCGGCGGGCGTCGCCGAGGGAGACGCGCCCGAGGTGAGGGCCGCGCGCCTGCGGCTGGCGGTGGACGCGGACTTCGACGGCGAGCGCGCGCGCCGCGTGGCGGAGTTTCTGGGTGAGGTCTCGGGCGCGCCCACCCCGCACGACGAGGCGAGCCCGGGTCTGCGCGCGGCGCGTGTCGAGAGCGCGGTGATGGCCGACGCGCTCCGCGAGGCGTGGACCGACTGGCTCCGCGCCCGCGCCGCCCGCGCGCCGGTGCTCCTGGTGATCGAGGACCTGCAGTGGGGAGACCTCCCCTCGCTGCACCTCGTCGACGCCGCCCTCGAGGCGCTCGCCGACGCGCCCTTGCTGGTGGTCGCCACGGCGCGCCCCGAGGCGCGCGCGACCTTCCCCGAGCTGTGGTCTCGCAGGGCGCGCGACGAGATGCACCTGGGGCCGCTGCCGCGGCGCGCGGCCGAGCGGGTGGTGCGCGAGGCGCTCGCGGGCGCCGACGACGCGCTCGTGGGCGCCCTGGTCGACCGCTCGGGCGCGGTGCCCTTTCACCTCGAGGAGCTCGTGCGCGCGGCCGCGTCGGGCTGCGCCCCCGACGTGGTGCCCGACTCGGTGCTGGGCATGGTGCAGGCGCGCATCGACCTGCTCGACGGCGACGCGCGCCGCACGCTCCGCGCCGCGAGCGTGTTCGGCGAGCGCTTCTGGCCCGGCGGCGTGGCCGCGCTGCTCGGCGGCAGCGCCACGGTCGCCGCGGTGACCTCGCGCCTCGCGGCGCTCATCGAGCGAGACTTCGTCGTGCGCCGCCCGGCCTCGCGGCTCGAGGGCGAGGCCGAGTACGCCTTTCGCCACGCGCTGGTGCGCGACGCGGCGCGCGCGCTGCTGCCCGCGCGCGACCGGGCGCACGCCCACCGCCTCGCGGGCGAGTGGCTCGAGCACGCGGGCGAGGCCGACCCCGCGGCCCTCGCCGAGCACTTCGAACGCGGCG
>JBDHVF010000212.1:0-10604 GCA_039809605.1 Polyangiales bacterium
CGACGGGCGGCGCCCGCGGCGGCCCCCGCGGCCCGAGGATGTTCTGATGGACGCGGCCGTCACGCAGGCCGGGCCCGTGATCTCGCTGCGCGGCATCGGCAAGACGTACGACTCGGGCGAGGTCTCGGTGGTCGCGCTGCGCGACGTGTCGATCGACATCATGCCCGGGCAGTTCGTGGCGATCATCGGCGCGTCGGGGTCGGGCAAGAGCACGCTGATGAACCTCATCGGCTGCCTCGACCGGCCCACCGAGGGCGCGTACCTCCTCGCGGGCCACGACGTGTCGGGCTTCGACGCCGACGAGCGCGCGCGGGTGAGGAGCGAGCTCCTGGGGTTCATCTTTCAGGGCTTCAACCTCCTGCCGCGCACGTCGGCGCTCGAGAACGTCGAGATGCCCCTGGCCTACCTCGGCGTGCCCGGCGAGGAGCGCCACGCGCGGGCCCGGCGGGCGCTCGAGCTGGTGGGCCTCGGGGCGCGCCTCGCCAACACCCCGTCGCAGCTCTCGGGCGGCCAGCAGCAGCGCGTGGCGATCGCGCGCGCCCTCGTGACCGAGCCCGAGGTGCTGCTCGCCGACGAGCCCACGGGCAACCTCGACTCGCGCACGACCGAGGAGGTGCTCGCGATGCTCCAGTGGCTCAACCGCGAGCGGGGCCTGACCATCATCATGGTCACGCACGAGCACGACGTGGCCCGGTGCGCCTCGCGCGTCATCACCGTGAAGGACGGCGCGATCCTCTCGGACGAGGCCGTGGCCGAGCCGCGGCGCGCGGCGCCCCCGAGCGGCGCCGAGCCGTGGATGACCGGCGCCGCCCCGTCGCCCGAGGCGACCGCGGGGCACGTGCACAAAGCCCCGGGCGCGGGCCTGGGGTGGCTCATGGCGGTGCGCCTCGCGCTCCGGTCGCTCACGCGCGCGAAGCTCCGCGCGTCGCTCACGGCGCTGGGCATTCTCATCGGCATCGCGGCGGTGGTGACCACGAACGCGATCGGCGTGGGGGCCAGCCGGCGCATGACGGCGCAGATGTCTGCGCTGGGCGTGAACCTGCTGATCGTGATGCCGATGGGCGGCCGTACGGGCGGCGCGCGCGGCGCGCAGGGCGCGGGCGTGTCGCTCACCGACGACGACGCCGCGGCGATCGCGCGGGAGATCCCCTCGGTCGCGGCCGTGGCGCCCACGGTGAGCTCCGGGGCGCAGGTGGTGGCCGGCGACCGCAACTACTCGACGCGGATCACGGGCACGACGCCGGCGTTCTTCACCGTGCGCTCGTGGCGCCCCGCGCTCGGGGTGCTCTGGGGCGACGACGAGGTCGCCACGGCGGCGCGCGCGTGCGCGATCGGCGAGACCGTGCGGCAGGAGCTCTTCGGCTCGGCCAACCCCGTGGGGCAGGAGCTGCGCGTGGGGCAGATGCCCTGCACCGTGGTGGCCGTGCTCGAGAAGAAGGGCCAGTCGGGCTTCGGGCAGGACAACGACGACACCGTCGTGATGCCCATCAGCGCGTTTCGCGCGGGCATCTACCGGCTGCCCAACAACCAGGTCAACGGGATCATGGTCACGGCCGCGGGCCCCGACCTCGTGCACCGCGCGCAGGACGCCGTCACCTCGCTCCTGCGCCAGCGCCACCGCCTGCAGCGCGACGCCGAGGACGACTTTCGCATCAACAACCTCTCGGACCTCACGGCCGCCCTCAACGAGCAGACGTCGATCATCGCGGCGCTCTTGCTGGTGGTGGCGTCGATCTCGCTGCTGGTCGGCGGCATCGGCGTGATGAACATCATGCTGGTGTCGGTGACCGAGCGCACGCGCGAGATCGGCATCCGTCTCGCGATCGGGGCGCGCGCGAACGACATCCTCGCGCAGTTCCTCGTCGAGGCCGTGGTGCTCGCGGCGATCGGCGGCGTCGCGGGCCTCGCGGCGGGCGTGGGCGCGAGCCTCGCGGTGGGCCGCCTCACGCAGTTCAGCGTGGGGTTTCAGCCCGGCATCGCGCTCGTGGCCGTGGGGGTCTCGTGCACCATCGGCGTGGTGTTCGGGTTCTTCCCCGCGCGCCACGCCGCGCGGCTCGACCCCATCGTCGCGCTGCGGCGCGAGTGACCCCCCCGCGGCTCCCTCACGCGAGCCCGCCGGGCTCGACCTCGAGGTGCTCGACCTTGAACCGATGGCGCCGCGCGAGCTCGCCCGCGACGCGGGCGCGGTGGCACACGCTCGCGTCGGCCTCGAGGCACAGGAGGCAGCACGGCGCCGCGCGCGCGACCTTCGCGGCCTGCTCGAACGCGGCGTCGGCCTCGGGCGTCGCGAGCCGCGCGTCGACGATGGACCAGAAGCGCTTCATGTCGCCCTTGCGGTGCGCCTCGCGGCCCTCGGCGGGCGTGCCGAGGGCCTTGAGGTGCAGGTACGCGATGCCCTCGGCCGAGAGAGCCTCGGAGAGCGCGCGCTTCGAGAAGCCCGCGCGCCGCGAGTTGGGCAGCTCGCGCACGTCGATGAGGGTCTTGACGCCCGCGTCGACGAGCGTGCGCACGAGCGCCGACTGCGAGGCGCGTTCGTAACCGATGGTGTAGAGCTTCGGATGGGTCACGGTGCCTGCTCCTCTCCTGCTCGCGGCTCGCGCCACACGTACGGAAATCCCTCGATGGTCTCGGTGGCGACGAGCTCGTGGAAGCGCCGCACGTCGAGCACGAGGTCTCCCTCGGGCGTCTCGGAGAGCACGTCGGCGTGGCGCGCGCCCCACGCGACGGCGGCGTGCTCGTAGCTCGTGCGCGCGTGCACGGGCTGGTAGCTCGTGTCGTCGGTGCCCACGAGCGTGACCATGAACTCGACCTCGTCGCGCGCGAGCGACTCGGGCGTGGCGCCGCGCAGCGGCGAGCGCTCGTCGATCGGGTGCATCACCGTCCACGAGCGGTTCATCGCGGGCGAGCGGTCGCGGCGCAGGGGGAGGTCCTCCATGCGGTAGAAGGTCACGCCCTCGGCGGTGCGCACCGTGTGGACGAGCGCGACCCGCACCGTCGCCTCGACGATCTGGTTGCCGCGCTCGTTGCCCACGCGGAACATGAGCGTGGGCACGCCGTCGACGGGGGAGATGGCCGCGAAGCGCGCGAAGGCGATGCGCCCTGTGGGCTGCGAGAACTTGGCGAAGACCAGCCCCGTCGCGAGGGCCGTGACGAGCAGCCCCGCGACCGACTCGACGATCACGGTCAGGTGCGCCGCGGTCGAGTGCGGGTACATCGCGCCGTACCCGATGGTGCCGAGCGTCTGCACCGAGAACGCGAACGCGTCGAAGAGCGACGCCGGACGCGCGTTCGCGACGCCCCCCACGGCGAGGTAGATCAGCGCGAACGCCGCGTTGACGGCGAGGTAGAAGACCACGATCAGCCCCAGCGCCGCCGGCCACGAGAGCCGCAGAAAGAGGTGGTAGAGGTCGCGGAACCAGGGCGCGCGCGGCGCTCCGACGACGCGGATCTTGTAGCTGGGCGGGGTGGGCTTCGGCGGGGCGGCCACGGCGAGGCGCTGACGGTAGCACCACGCGGCGCGCGGGGTGCGTGACGGCTTGCGATCGGCGTGCGTGCGCCCTAGCTGTTCGCGGTGCCGCACCCGCTGCTCGATGTCGTGACCCGCGCGCTCCCGCCCCACCGCGTGAGCCAGGGCGAGCTGGCCGGCGCGCTCCGGGCGCTCTGGGCGAGGGACCACTACAACGTCGACCGCCTAGAAGACCTGCACCGCTCGGTGCAGGTCGGCGCACGCAACCTCGCGCTGCCGCTCGGCGAGTACGAGAAGCTCACCACGTTCAGGGCGCGCAACGACGCGTGGACGCGCGCCGCCGTGGCGCTCGGCGAGACGGTCACGCGCGCCGCCCTCGACGCCGCCGGTCTCGCGCCGTCGGACATCGACCACGTGTTCTTCGTCACGGTCACGGGCCTCGCGACCCCGTCGATCGATGCGAGGCTCGTCAACCGCATGGGCCTGCGCCCCGACGTGAAGCGCACGCCGGTGTTCGGCCTCGGGTGCGTCGCGGGCGCGGCGGGCCTCGCGCGCGCGTCGGACTACCTCCGCGCCTTCCCCGGCGAGACGGCGCTGCTCCTGTCGGTCGAGCTCTGCTCGCTGACGCTCCAGCGCGACGACGTGTCGGTCGCCAACGTGATCGCCTCGGGGCTCTTCGGCGACGGCGCGGCGGCGGCGGTGCTGCGCGGCGGCGACCGGCCGGGAGCCCGCGGCTCGTCGGTCGTGGCGACCCGCTCGGTCTTCTACCCCGACACCGAGCGTGTCATGGGGTGGGACTTCGTCGACTCGGGCTTCAAGGTCGTGCTCTCGCCGAAGGTGCCCGAGCTCGTGTCGAAGAACATCCGCGGCGACGTCGACGGCTTTCTCGCGGCGCAGGGGCTCGACCGCGGGCGCATCACGCACTGGGTTGCGCACACCGGCGGCCCGAAGGTGCTCGAAGCGTTCGAGCGCGCGCTGGAACTCCCCGAGGCCGCGCTCCGGCGCTCGTGGGCGTCGCTGCGCGAGGTGGGCAACCTCTCGTCGGCCTCGGTGCTCTTCGTGCTGTCGGACCTGCTCGCGAGCGGCGAGGCGCGCCCCGGCGACCTGGGGCTGCTCATGGCCATGGGGCCGGGCTTCTGCGCCGAGCTGGTGCTGCTGCGATGGTGACCTCGCTCGCGCTCTACGCGGGCCTCGTCGCGCTCGTCGGCTGCGAGCGCCTCGTCGAGCTCGCGCTCTCGCGCCGCAACGCCGCGCGCGCCTTCGCCGAGGGCGCCGTCGAGGCGGGCCGCGGTCACTACCCCGTGATGGCCGTCTTTCACGGCGCGCTCCTCGCGGCGTGCGTGGGCGAGGCGTGGGGGCTCGCGAGGCCCTTCCCCGGCGCGCTCGGGTGGGCCGCGCTCGCGGGCGTCGCGCTTGCGCAGGCGCTGCGCTACTGGGCCATCGCCACGCTCGGCGACCGGTGGAACACCCGCGTCATCGTGCGCCCGGGCGCCGAGCCCGTGACCGCCGGGCCGTACCGCTTCGTGCGCCACCCGAACTACCTCGCCGTGGTCGTCGAGGTGGCGTGCCTGCCGCTGGTGCACGGCGCGTGGGTCACCGCGCTCGCGTTCTCGCTCGGCAACGCGGCGATCCTCGCGGTGCGCATCCGCGCCGAGGAGGCCGCGCTCGGCGCGCGCTACGACGCCGCGTTCGCAGGCCGCGCGCGCTTCATTCCGGGGGTGCCTCGTGGATGACCTCTCTGGTGATGTGCTCGACGAGATCCGCCGCGAGGCGCGCCGCGAGCTCGAGCTCGACGCGGTGGAGCCCTGGCACCGCCTGCGCGTCGAGATGGCCCTCGACTCGGTGTCGACGGTGGTGCTCGCCGTGGCGCTCGAAGACCGCTTCCGCGTGCACCTCCGCGAAGACGACGCGGGCGCCGTGGTCACCGTGCAAGACCTCGTGGAGCTCGTGTGCCGGCGCGTCGCCGAGGCGCGTGACGGCGGCGCGCGCGCGCGGCTGGTGGGGCCGCCGCTGCCCGAGGTGACCTCGCCCACGCTCAACGCCGCGCTGCGCAGGGCGGCCGAGGGGCGCGCGGGCGTCACCCTCGTCGACGCGAGCGAGCGGGAGGTGGCCGTGACCTTCGACGAGCTCCGCGCGTCGGCCCGCCGCGTCGCCGCGTCGCTGCTCGGGCGCGGCGTCGGGCGCGGCGACCGCGTGGCGATCGTGCTGCCGACGGGGCGCGACTTTCTCGACGCGTTCTTCGGCGCGCTGCTCGCGGGCGCCGTGCCCGTGCCGCTCTACCCCCCGGTGCGCCTCGGGCGCATGGACGAGTACGTGCGCTCGACCGCCCGCATGCTCGCGGCCGTGGGCGCGGTCGCGGCGCTCTCCGACGGGCGTACGCGCGCGCTGCTCGGGCGCGCGATCGAGCTCGCCCGCCCGCGCCTCGGGTGCCCGTCGGTCGCCGACCTGCGCGACACGCGCGACGCCGCCGAGGTCGAGGTCGCGCCCGGCGCGCTGGGGCTGATCCAGTTCTCGTCGGGCTCCACGGGAGACCCCAGGCCCGTGGCCCTCACGCACGCGCAGCTCGTCGCGCAGTGCGCCTCGCTGCGGGCGTCGCTCGACGGCGTCGACGCGTCGTCGGTGGGCGTCTCGTGGCTGCCGCTCTACCACGACATGGGCCTCGTGGGATGCCTGCTCTCGGCGGTGACGGTGCCCGGCTCGCTCGTGCTGCTGGCGCCCGAGACCTTCGTCGCGCGCCCCGCGCTGTGGCTGCGCGCGCTCTCCCGCCACGGCGGGGTGGTCTCACCCGCGCCGAGCTTCGCGTACGCCCTCTGCGCGAAGCGCGCGCGCGACGACGAGCTCGCGGGCGTCGACCTCTCGCGCTGGCGCCACGCGCTCGACGGCGCCGAGCCCGTGTCGCCCGACGTGATCGCCCGCTTCTGCGCCCGCTTCGCGCGCTACGGCTTTCGACGCGAGGCGCTGCGGCCGGTGTACGGCATGTCCGAGGCGGCCCTCGCGCTCACGTTCGCGCCGCCGGGCGTCGCGCGCACGCTCCCGGTCGACGCCGCCGCCCTCGCCGCGACGGGCAGGGTCACCGCGGGCACGCGCGCGCTCTCGTCGGTGGGCGCGCCGGTGCCGGGGGCCGAGGTCGAGGTGCGCGGCGACGACGGGGAGGTGCTCCCCGAGCGCGCGGTGGGGCGCGTGTGGGCGCGCGCGCCCTTCGTGATGCGCGGGTATTTCGGCGACCCCGAGGCGACCTCGCGCGCGCTCTGCGAGGGGTGGCTCGACACGGGCGACCTCGGCTTCGTCGACGGCGGAGAGCTCTTTCTCTGCGGCCGCGCGAAGGACGTGGTGATCCTGCGCGGCGCCAACCACAGCCCGCAGGAGTTCGAAGAGGCCCTCGACGGCGTCGAGGGGTTGCGCGCGGGCTGCGCGGTCGCGCTGGGCTTCGCGCCGCCCGACGCCGACGGGGAGCGCCTGCTCGTGCTGGCCGAGTGCGCCGCGCCGTCGAGCGAGCTCACGGCGCGCGTGTCGGCCGCGGTCGCCGAGCGCACCGGGGTGGTGCCCCACACCGTCGCGCTGCTCGCGCCCGGCACGCTCCCTCGCACGTCGAGCGGAAAGCTCCGTCGCTCGGAGGCGCTGCGCCGCTACCTCGCGGGCTCGCTCGACGCGCCGTCGCCCGTGAGCGCGCTCTCGGTGGGCGTCGAGGTCGCGCGCTCGGCCGCGGGCTACGCGCGGTCGCTGCTGCGGTGACTCTCGACGTCGCCGTGGTGGGCGCCGGGCCCGCGGGCCTCGCCGTGGCGCTCGAAGCCGCGCGCCGTGGCCTCTCGGTCGAGGTCTTCGAACGTCGCCATCTGCCCGTCGACAAGGCGTGCGGCGAGGGGCTCATGCCCTCGGGGCTCGCCGCGCTCGCGCGCCTCGGCGTGCTCGACCACCTCGACATGGCCGAGACCTCGCGCTTCGAGAGCATCACCTACGTGCAGGAGGACGGCGCCTCGGTCGTCGGCCGCCTCCCCGCGCCGGGCGGCCTCGGCGTGCGACGCCTCGCGCTGATGTCGGCGATGGCGCGCCGCGCGCGAGAGACGGGCGTGACCGTGCGTGAGGGATGCGCCGTGCGCGAGCACCGCATCGACGACGGCGGCGTGACGCTGCGCACCGACGCGGGCGAGGCGAGGGCGCGCGTGCTCGTGGCGGCCGACGGGCTGCACTCGCCGTTGCGCAGGGCCGAGGGGCTCGCCGTGGCGTGGCGGGGCGCGCGGCGCTTCGGGCTCCGTCGACACGCGGCGGTGGCGCCGTGGGCGCCGAGCGTCGAGGTGCACTTCGCCGACGGCGTCGAGGCGTACGTCACGCCCGCGGGCGCGCGTCGCGTGGGCGTGGCGTTCCTGTGGGAGCAGGGGCGCGTCGAGGGCGCGTCGTTCGACGCGATGCTCGCGCGCTTCCCCGCGCTCGGGCGGCGGCTCGACGGCGCGCCGTGGGATTCGGAGCCGCGCGGCGCGGGCCCGCTGCGCCAGTGCGTGACGGCGCGGGTGAAGCGCCGCTTCGCGCTGGTGGGCGACGCCGCGGGCTACGTCGACGCGATCACGGGCGAGGGCCTCTCGCTCGCGCTCGACGGCGCCGCGGCGCTCGGGGCCGTCTTGCCCGACGCGCTCTCCCGCGGCGCCACGGCCGACGCGCTCGCGCCGTACGAGCGGGCCTGCGCGCGGGCGTTCGATCGCTACGCCCGCCTCGCGTCGCTGCTCGTGTGGACGGCCCGGCGGCCGCGCCTGCGTCGCACGGTACTGCGCGCGCTCATCGCGCACCCGCCGCTCTTCGAGTGGGCGCTCGCCCGCGCGACGTCGCCGGGCTGATCGGTCACGGGTTCCACCGCACCTCGACGGGCACGTTGCTGTTCGACGTCGACTCGTTGCCGAGTTCGCCGTAACGGTTGTTCCCCCAGCAGAAGACGCGCCCGCTGTCTTGCAGCGCGCACGCGTGACCGCCGCTTACAACGATTTGCACCACGTGATCGAGGCCGACGACACGCGTCGGCGTGAGGCTGCAATCGCCATGGGTCGAGGAGCCGCACGCGTCGCCGTGATCCCATCGGCCGTCGCCGAGCTGCCCGACGCTGTTGTCTCCCCAGCAGGAGACGGTGCCGTCGCGCCGCAGCGCGCAGGAGACGTGATCGCGCGACGCGATGTGCACCGCGTCGGTGATCCCGAGCACTCGCACTGGCGCCGCCCTGTTCATCGTTGTGCCGTCGCCCAGCGCACCGCCTCGGTCGCCGTATCTGGTGATGTTCGTTCCCCAGCACGACACGGCGCCCGTACGGTGCAGCACGCAGAAGTGGGTGTCGAGTGCGCTGTAGCTGCTGTTGCCTCCGCCGCCCGTGATCTCTACGGCGTCGTCGATGCCCACGACGCGCACGGGGTCGAGCGCGCAGTCCGTGGTCGACCTGTAGCTGCCCACCGGGCACTCGGCGTGACGCGTCGAGCCGTCGCCGAGGTTGTATTCACCGTACCCCCAGCACCAGACTTGCCCCGACGAGAGGCGCGCGCACACGGTCCCGTCACCGCCGACGAGCTGGGCCACGTCGTGCAACCCCTCGAGCGGCGTCGGTCTGTACGAGCCCCACGTCCCGGCGTCCGCGGCGCCAGGCCGGGGAACGTCTCCACAACACATCGGCGCGGCGCCGTCGCGCAGGTAGCACGCGCCCTGGTCCATCACCGCGATCGACGTGACCGACGAGACGCCCGGCACCACGCGCGGGAGCGGGTCGGGGTACGCCGAGCTCGCTCCCTCGATGCACCCGTCGCAGTCCCAGCAGATCGCGGTGCCGTCGCGGCGGATGGCGCACGTCGCGTCGCCGAACGCGCGCACGTCGCGGAAGCCCATCGCCCGCTCGGGCGTGAGGTGCGAGTCGAGATACCCGCCCCCGGGGCCCCCCCACGCCCCCCAGCAGTAGACGAGCCCGTTCGCGCGCACGACGCAGCTTCGGCCCCACCCGACGGCGACTTCGACGATGGGTGATTCGGCTGCGGTCGATCCGTCGGGCGCGGCCCCGTCGGGCGCGGATGCGCCGCTCGTTGCGCAGAGGCACGGGTCGAAGGTGCCGTCGGGGCGGCACGACTGCGCACCCATGCGCCCGTCGACGCACGCGCACTCCATCGACAGGCCCGGAACGCACCGAGGGATCGTCGGGAACGCGGCGTCGATCCCCCCATCCGTACGTCCTCCGTCGGCGCCCTCGGACACGCCGCTCGCGTCGACCGCGCTTGCATCGGCCTCCGCCGCGTCAACCGCGGAGCGGCTGCACACGCACGGGTCGAACGTCCCATACGCGGAGCACGCCTGCGCGCCCGTTTGACCGTCGGTGCACGCGCACGTCACCGAGAGCCCGGGCACGCAGCGGGCGGGCGTCAACGGGTCGACGACGTCGCTCGCGACGGGCGCCGCGTCTGCGTCGGGGGCGATCGGGGCGTCGACGCCCTCGCACGCAGAGAGCAACAGCCCGGCCACGCAGGCCGCAGCGAACCTCGCATTCATCGTCGCGCTCGCTTCCCCGGCGCGTCCCACATGGGCCACCGGAACGCCGTCTTTGATGCTGACACGAGGCGCTGCGTTCACGCGGTGGTAGCTTCGACCCGATGTCGCGAGCCTTCGTGCGCGAGGACGACGCGCGCAACAGCGAGCCCGAGCTCCCCGAGGACGAGACCCCCGCGCCCGTCACCCCGCGCGGCCTCGCGGCGCTGCGGGATCGCCTCGCCGCGCTGCGGGCCGACCCCTCGCAGTCGCGCGTCGCGGCCCACCTCGCGCGCAGGCTCGACCGGCTCACCGTCGTCGACGCGCGCCCCGACGACCCCGAGCGCGTGGCCTTCGGCGCCGAGGTCACGGTCGAAGACGACGACGGCGAGCGCACCACGTGGCGCCTCGTGGGCCCCGACGAGACCGACCTCGTCGAGGGCGGGGTGAGCGTGTCGTCGCCCGTGGCGAGGGCCCTGCTCGGGCGCCGCGTGGGCGACGAGGTGAGGCTCGTGCGGCCGCGGGGCGCGCGCGTGGTGACGGTCGTCGCGGTGCGCTACCCGTAGCGGGTCGCGCAGAGGGGCGCGTCGGACTGCGCGCGGCCGACGGCGAAGCGCCACGCCGCGGCGGCGCGCAGCCAGTCGAGGCGCGCGTCGAC
>JBDHVF010000213.1:0-10585 GCA_039809605.1 Polyangiales bacterium
TCGTGGCGGGCGTGGCGGTGAACCTTCTCGCGGCGGCGGGCACGCGCGTGGCGCTCAAGGTGCTCTACGACTCGGCCTCGAACTCGCCGCCGCTGCCGCTCGCGCGCGAGGCCGCGGGCGCGTCGGTGGGCTGGTCGGCGCTGCGCGAGGTGCTCGCGTCGCCGCCCCTGTGGCTCGCGCCGCTGCTCGTCGCGGCCGCGCACGTGGCGCTCTCGCGCTCGGTCTTCGGCCTCCGCGTCACGGCCTGCGGAGAGAACCCCGCCGCGGCGCGCTCCCTCGGCGTGCCCGTCGAGCGCGTGCGGGCGCAGGCGCTGGCCGTGGGCGGCGCGGTGGCGGCCCTCGGCGGCGCGCAGCTCACGCTGCACCAGCGGGAGTTCGTGGCGTACATGTCCGGGGGTCGCGGGTTCCTCGCGCTGGCGGCGGTGATCCTGGGGCGGTGGCAGCCGCTGCGCGCGGTGGCCTGGGCCGCGGCGATCGGGTCGCTCTCGGCGCTCGAGGCCACGCTCGCGGGCGACGAGACCACGGTGCCCGGCTTCGTGCGCGCGGTGCTCTCGCCCGCGGCCTTTCGCGCGGTGGTGCAGGCGCTGCCCTACGGCCTCACGCTGCTGGCGGTGATGGGGAGGTTCGGGCGCTCGCGCCCGCCCGCGGCGCTCGGCTGATCAGCCGCCCTGCACGGTCACGGCGGCGGTGAACTGCACGTTCACCTGCACGGTGGCGTTGAAGCGCGTCGCGGTGTCGACGGCGACCAGGCCCGCGCGAACCATGCACGACGTGGCCGTCGCGCTGACGCGGCCCGCGGCGTCGGCGGCGCCCTGCACGCTCGTGGCGAAGGTGGGCACGGTCTGCGTGAGCAGGGTGTTGACCCGCTGCGCGTTGCGCACGAAGTCGGGGTAGTGGGCCTGGAGCGAGGTGATGAGGGTGTTGAGCCTCGCCTGCCCCGCGGGGTTGACCGTCGCGCTCGCGGCGACCGCGACGCGCGCGGGCGAACACTCGGCGTGGGCCTGCACCTGCGCGCGGCACGCGGCGTTGCACTGCACGTCGGAGTGGGCCTCCCACATGCCGTCGCAGCGCACGTTCGAAGCGACCGAGCACATGCCGCGGCACTGGCCCATGCACGTGCCCATGCAGCCCGCGCTGCACGTGCCCGAGCACGAGCCCGTGCAGCTGGCCGAGCAGCTCCCGTTGCAGGTGCCCGAGCACGTGCCGATGCAGCGCCCGGTGCCGTCGCGCTGCGAGCAGGTGCCCATGCACTCGCCGTAGCAGGTGCCCGAGCACGAGCCCGTGCAGGTGCCCGTGCACTGGCCCGTGCAGCCGCCCGAGCAGCTCCCCGAGCACACCGCGTCGCAGCTCCCGGCGCAGTCGGCGACCACGGTGCCCATGCACCGCGGCACCATGATGGTCGTCGTGCCCGTGCAGCGCGCGTAGCACTGGGCCTCGGCCTGCAGGTCCACGCGGCACACCGGCGGCGAGACGTCGAGGTGCAGCGTCGCGCCCGAGGGCAGCCCCTGGCGGATCACCGTCTGGATCTCGGTGATCACGCGGCGGCACACGGTCGTGACCCGCGGCTCGTTCGCGGCCATGGGCACGTACTCGCTCGCGGGGATGCCGAGGTCGTTGCCGATCGCCTGGCAGCTCGCGAGCATGCCGTCGTGCACCTCGATCACCGCGCGGTTGAGGTCGATCGTGGCCTGGAGAAAGGCCTGGATCTTCAGCGCGTCGGCCGTGGTGCCGAAGGTCGCGACGCGGTTGCCCTCGACGTCGAACGTGGCCGTGCCGCACGTCGGGTCGCTGCCGAGGCCGTCGTTGGTGCCGCAGCTGTCGAGGGCGAGGAGCGAGATGGCCGCCGCCGGCAGCCAGAGGTGATGCGAACGCATGCAGTGTTCTCCGGGTAGGGTGGGCGTCAGTATCGTGCGAGACGGCGCACGGCGTCGAGGATCTTCGCCCTGCCGGGCAGGAGCTCCCTCTCGAGGCCCTTGTTGTACGGCGACGGGCGGTCGGGGTACGCCACCCGGAGGATGGGGCCGTCGAGGTGCTCGAAGCACAGCTCCGCGAGGCGCGCGACGAGCTCGGCGCCGTAGCCCGCGGTGGCGGTGGCCTCGTGCACCACCACGACCTTGCCCGTCTTGCGCGCGGCGGCGAACACGGTCTCCTCGTCGAGGGGCACGAGCGTGCGCAGGTCGACGACCTCGACCGAGACCCCGTCCTTCGCGGCCTCGGCCGCGGCGGCCAGGGCCTCGTGCACGGTCCAGCCCCAGGTGAGCACGGTCACGTCGCGCCCCTCGCGAGCGACGCGCGCGCGCCCGAGCGGCGTCAGGAGCTCACCCTCGCCGAGCTCTTCTTTCTCGCGGCGGTAGAGCACCCGGTGCTCGAGGTAGATCACGGGGTTGGGGTCTCGGATCGCCGACTTCATCATCCCGAGCGCGTCGCGCGGGGTCGAAGGCGCCACCACCGCGAGGCCCGGCGTGTGCGCGAACCACGCCTCGGGCGACTGCGAGTGGAACGGCCCCGCGCCCACGCCCCCGCCGTACGGCAGGCGCACCACCACGGGCACGGGCGCCTCCCAGCGGTAGTACGTCTTGGCGAGGTTGTTCACGATCTGGTTGAAGCCGCACGACACGAAGTCTGCGAACTGCATCTCGACCACGGGACGCTTGCCCGCGAGCGCGGTGCCGAGCGCGGCGCCGATCGCGCCCGACTCGAAGAGGGGCGTGTTGATCACGCGCAGCCGCCCGAAGCGCTCGTAGAGGCCCCTGGTGGCCCTGAACGCGCCGCCGAAGCGCGCGATGTCCTGGCCCATGAGAAAGACCCCCGCGTCGCGCTCCATCTCCTCGAGGAGCGCCCTGCGGATCGCGTCGATGTACGTCGTCTCAGCCACGGCGCACCTCCGCGTGCTGGCGCGCGAACGCGTCGGCCACCTCGCCGGGCGCGTACACGCTGCGCCAGGCCTCCGAGGGGTCGGGCTCGGGCGCGGCGAGGGCGCGCTCCACCGTCGCCTCGATGACCTCGGTGCACGTGCGCGCCACGGCCTCGATGCGCGCGTCGTCGGCGAGGCCGCGCTCGCGGAGCGCCGCTTCGAACTTCGGCAGCGGGTCCATCGCGAGGTAGCGCTCGCGCTCGGCCGGCGCGATGAGCTCGTACGAGCCGTCGCCCTCGGCGTGCCCTCGCATGCGCGGGAGCATGCACTCGAGCAGGGTCGCCCCGTCGCCCGCGCGCGCCCGCGCCGCGGCGCGCGACATGGCCGACCACACCGCGTCGAAGTCGGTGCCGTCGACCGTCTCGCCCGCGACGCCGTAGCCCGCGGCGCGGTCCGAGAGCTTCGCGCACGCGTACTGCTCGTCGAGCGCGGTGCTGAAGGCGTAGCGGTTGTTCTCGACCACCAGGATCATCGGGAGCTTCATCACCCCCGCGAGGTTCATCGCCTCGTGGAAGTCGCCCTGCGACGTGGCGCCCTCGCCGATGAATCCGAGCGTCACGGCCCTCGTGCCGTCTTGCAGGGCGGCGAGCGCGAGGCCCGCGGCCACGGGGATCATCGACCCGAGGTGCGAGATCATCCCCACGTGGCGGATGCCCCACTCGGGCTTGACGAGCCCGTAGTGGAACGACCGGTCGTGGCCGCGCGTGAAGCCGTCGCGGCGCCCGAGCACCTGACACGCGAGCGTGTCGAGCAGCGCCTGCGCGTCGGGGCGCAGCGCGTCCCACGCGGTGCGCTCGGTCGCGTCGAGGAGCGACGGCGCGAGGCGCGTCACGTCGAGGTAGGTCGCGAGCACGGCGCCGAGGTCGCGGTGCACCGTCGAGAGCGCGTCGCCCGCGTCGAGGCAGAGCGCGGCGCCGATGGTGGTGGCCTCGTTGCCGACGGCGCTGTACCAGCGGCCGATGCGGCCCGCGCGGGCCATCGATTCGAAGCGGGCGTCCCACGCGCGCGAGAGGCGCATGAGCACGTGGGCGCGGCGCAGCACGGCCGCGGGGGGCGCGTCGTGCGGGGCCGCGTCGGCGCCGGTCTTCTCGGGCGCCGGCGGCCTCACGGAAGGCTTTCGCGATGCCATAGGGGCGCCGGGTGTACCGTCGCACCGCCCGCCGACGCAAGCCTCGGTGTCGCCTACAGGCTGTCGGCGATGTCGCGCAGGAGCTTCTTCGCCACCTCGCGGTCGAACAGCTCGCCGAACGAGCGCGAGGCGTGCTCGATCGCCACCAGCGTGGCGTCGCCGCGCTCGGCCACCGTCGACGCCTGCGCCGCCCGGCGCAGGAGGTCGATCGCCGCTTCGAGGTGGCTCGCGGGCGCCTCGGGGTCGGGCAGGTCGACCAGGGTCGGGGGCAGCGGCCGCTCCCACTCGGGCCGCACCTTCGACCCCGTGCGCACCGGCGCGAGGTAGCCCGCGGGCTGGGCCGGGCTCGTGCGAGCCAGGCCCTCGCCCTGCAGGAGCGTGAGCTGGGGCGCCCCCTCGGGTCGCACCGCGCTCTTGCGTACCGGCTTGCGCCTGCGGGGCGCCGCCGGAGGATTGCCCGAGAAGCGCACGAGAATCACGGGATTGGGCCCGTCATGCCGCCGATCCATGGTTCGCAATATTGCGCAAGTAATCGACAAGGGTCAAGCGATGATTGCGGCAATGTTGCGACCGCGATACCTTTCTTTCGATGCCCCGGGCGGTCCCTTCGGACACTGCGCGCCGCAGGCGCGATCGGCTCTCGGAGCTGATCGACGCCCTCGGGCACGCGCGCGGTCGCAAGGTGACGCAGCGCGAGTTCGCGGCCTCCATCGGCCGCGAGCAGGGGACGATCGCGGCCATTCTCGGCGGGCACCGCGCCCTCGGCGGCGACGTGATGATGGCCGTGGTGCAGGCCTACCGCCTGCCGAGCGACTACTTCGACAGCCCCCTCAGGCCCGACCCCAGGCCCTACGCCCGCGCGGCGGGCCACGACGCGCAGGCAATGCCCACGGTTGCGCAGGCAATGCCCGTGAGCGCTCCAGCAATCCGCACGATTGCACAGGAGAACCCGCCCTTCGACGCCCCGCCGCGCGCGCCGAGGGCCCCGCTCGCGGGCGCCGCGGTCGACCCCTCGCTGGGCGAGGTGCTGGCCGCGTTTCAGCCCGACCGGGCCGTCTCGATGGCGCTCGAGGCCATCGCGCGAAAGGGCGTGCGGCTCGACGCCGACGCGTGGGTGCGGCTCGTCATCGGCGCGCAGAGCGCCCACGAGCACGGGGTGCTGGTCGACTGGTTCGACCGCACGCTCGCGTCGCTCGTCGCGCCCGAGCCTGAGGTCATGCCCCCCGCCGAGGCCGCGGTGGTTCCCATGGCCCTCGTACGCGAGAGCTCCAGGGAGAATCCCCGCGCTCCGAGACCCGGCAAGCGATGACAGGCAATGTCACGGTGACATAGACTGTCCTTGTGTGGGGCGGGGGGGGAACGCATGCTCCGGTGCGTATGGAAGACGCACGGAACATCGCCCGCAGGCACGCCTCCGACCCGCTGCCCGACGACTACGACGAGCGGCCGGTCGAGAGCCTCCAGGAGCTCGAGGAGCTCGTGCGGCTGCGCGCCGAGCTCACCTGGGCCGACTGGAAGGCGCACCCGCGCTTCAAGAAGGACCGCGTGATCCGCGAGGCGCAGCGGCGGATGGGCGTGCCCGCGGGCGACGCGCCCGTGACGCCCGTCACGCCCGCGAACGACGTTCCGGCGAACGACGGGGCCGCGGACTACGAGGCCGAGCTGCGGCGCGACGAGGCGTTCGTGGGCGTGTGCGACGCGCGCCGCGACGCGTGGATCGACGCGATCGATCAAGACGACGACTGCGACTGAAGGACCGAGGGGCGGGGCGGGCGCCGCGACTCACACACCCGCGGAAGGACAGACGGACATGACGACGGAGAAGAACGGCAACGGCAAGACGGAGCGCGCGGACTTCGGCATCGACGGCCGCACCGGCACGCGGGTGATCGAGTCGATCGTGCTGCGCGGCGACCTCTCGGGCCTCGGGCCCGCCGAGCGCGCGCGGTTCTACACCCAGATGTGCGAGGGCCTCGGGCTCAACCCCCACGCGCAGCCCTTCGCCTTCCTGCGCCTCAACGGCAAGGAGGTGCTCTACGCCACGCGCGGGGCGACCGACCAGCTCGCGGCCATCCACAGGCTGAACCGCGAGATCATCGACGGCCCGAAGGTCATCGACCTCGCGGGCACCAAGCTCGTGTACGCGGTGTGCCGCGCGACGCACCCCAACGGCCGCGTCGAGACGGCCACGGCGACGGTGCCCCTGGTCGACCCGGTCAACGTGCTGATGAAGTGCGAGACCAAGGCCAAGCGCCGCGCCACGCTCTCGATCCTCGGCCTGGGCGTGCTCGACGAGATGGAGCTCGAGACCATCCCCGCCAACGTGCAGGAGCCCGGCGGCGGCGTGGACCTCTCGCAGATGCCGCCCCACCACGACGAGGAGCCCGTCGCGCCCCCGAAGGGCGAGGTGCCCATCGAGACGCCGCCCGCCGAGGTGCCCCCCGCGCTCGAGGGCTTCTACGCCCGCATCGCCGAGATCGAGCTGCCCGGCGAGGCGGTGGCCGTGTGGATGAAGCACCGCACCGAGCTCGCCGCCCTGCCCGCCCCCGACCGCGAGGCGGCGTGGAAGGCGCTCTGCAAGCGCACCGAAGAGGTGGGCAAGATGAAGAACGCCAAGGTGTGGCTCAAGAAGGCCATCGCCGAGGAGGACGCGCGGCGCGCGTCGGACACGGGCAACAAGGCCGAAGACGCGGCCTGACGGCGGCGCGCACCTGCCGCGGAGGCGCGCATTCGCGGCAGGTGCGGACCCTCACTGACGCCCCCGAAGAATCCGTAGGGTTTCCCCACGGAGGGGCTGAAGCGCCACCGACGCTTTGGGCTACACTAGGCCCTCCAGCCGCATGACCCAGCCGAGCCTCCTCGACGTACCGCACCTTGCCGACATCGCTCGGGCGAGGGCGGAGTTCGCGCCGAGGCTCTACGCCATCGTGTCGGCGACCAACTCGCTGCGCGCCGCGTGGGAGGCGCTGCACCACGCGGGCCTCTTCACCGAGCCCGTGGGGCGCTTCTACGCCTCGGTGCGGCGCTACGGCATGGACGGCACCCTCGACGCGCTCTTCACCTGGGAGCGGCTCGACGCGATCAGGGCCTTCGTCGAGGGGCCGCACGAGCCTCAGCGCCCGCGCGTGTCGGTGAGCACGCTCTCGAACCAGTTCTACTGCGAGATGCAGGTGCACCTCGCGCGCTCTCACTCGCTCCGCACCGAGAGCGTCGAGCTCGCCGCGGGCGCCGCCGGCCACGCCGCGTTCGAGGCCGAAGCCGAAGAGATCACGCAGGAGGAGATCTCCCGCGCCATCACGGCCGGTGAGCCCCTCGAGCTGGTGGAGATGCCGCTCATCGCCGAGCTCCACGGCGTGCGCCTCGTGGGCCGGGCCGACCGCATCCACCTCGAGGGCCGCCGCGCGCGCCTGGTGCTCGAGTTCAAGTTCTCGGGTCGGCGCGAGCTCTTCCCCTCGCACGTCGTTCAGGTCGAAGCGTACGGCCGCATGCTCGAGGCCAACGGCTTCAACACCGACCGATTGCTCTACTGCGTCGCGGTGCTGCCGCGCGGGCGCAAGGTCACCGACGGCCTCGCCGCGATGATCGCCGAGCGCGCGCTCGCCGCCGCGGGCGAGGGGCTCAGCGCGATCGACAACCGCCCGCCCGCGGGGCAGCCCGATCCCCTCGCGGGGCTCACGTTCCGCCGCGTCGACGACGAGGCCTTCGGGCTGTGGGTGTTCCGCCACCACCGCGCGAGGGCCGAGCGCGACCTGACGTGGGCGCTGCAGTACTGGTCGGGCCAGCGCGCGCCCGAGGGGACGTCGAGCCGCGGCAAGTGCAAGGCCTGCCCCTTCAACGCCGCGAGCCTGTGCGACGCGGCGAAGGCCCCGCCCGACGGGCGCTACGCGGTCAAGCGCACCGAGGGGCGCTACGGCGTGCTCCACGTGGTGCAGCCCGCCGTCGCCAAGCGGTAGCTATTCGAAGCGTCCGTGGCGGCCCGCGCCGCCGAGAAAGCGCCGCGCCCCGTCGACCGTCTCGCTCGCGAGCGCCCGCGCACCGTGCTCGTACTCGTTGCGAAGGGCCGCCGCGAGGTCGAGCGGCAGCGCCTCGTACGCCGAGCGGCGGTCCGAGCGCATGCACACCTGGGGGAAGCGCGCGACCTCCGCGGCGAGCCGCTCGGCCTCCGCGCGCGACGCGCCGTCGGGCACGACCCTGTTCGCGAGGCCCATCGAGAGGGCCTCGGCGGCGCCGACCGCGCGCCCCGTGAGGATCATGTCGAGCGCGCGCCCGAGGCCCACCACGCGGGGCAGGCGCACGGTGCCCCCGTCGACGAGCGGCACGCCCCAGCGGCGGCAGAAGACGCCGAAGACGGCCGACTCCTCGGCCACGCGCAGGTCGCACCAGAGCGCGAGCTCGAGGCCGCCCGCGACCGCGTGGCCCGCGACGGCCGCGATCACGGGCTTGTCGAGCAGCATGCGCGTGGGGCCCAGGGGCCCGTCGCCGTCGGGCGCGACGCGGTTGGGCTCGCCCGTCGCGATGGCCTTGAGGTCGGCGCCCGCGCAGAACGTCCCGTTCGCGCCCCAGAGCACCGCGACGCGCGCGCCGTCGTCGGCCTCGAACGCGCGGAACGCCTCGGCGAGCGCGTCGGCCGTCGCGCGGTCGACCGCGTTGCGCACCTCGGGGCGGTCGAGGATCACCGTCGTGACCGGCCCCTGCTTCTCGACCCGCACGCCCACGGTCACATCCTCACGACGCCGGCGCCCCAGGTGTACCCGCTGCCGAAGGCCGAGAAGAGCACCAGCGCGCCGGGCCTCGCGCGCCCGTCGGCGACGGCCTCGCTCAGCGAGATCGGGATCGACGCGGCCGTGGTGTTGCCGTAGCGGTCGATCGTGGTGACGACCTTCTCCATCGGCAGGTCGAGCTTGCGCGCGACGAACTCGTTGATGCGCAGGTTGGCCTGGTGGGGCACGAAGAGGTCGACCTCGGCCAGGGTCTTGTTCGCCATGCGCAGCGCCTCGTGCGCCGCCTCGGGCATCTTCTCGGTGGCCCAGCGGAACACCTGCTTGCCGTTCATGCGCGGGTAGTGGCGCCGCTCGTCGAGCATCTCGCGCGTGATGCGCGCGGTGACCTTCGACGTGGGCGCCTCGATCCACAGGTCGGTCGCGCCCGAGCCGTCGGCGTGCAGGGCGACGCTCTGCACGCAGCGCTCCTCGTCGTCGGTGGGGCCGAGGATCGCCGCGCCCGCGCCGTCGCCGAAGAGCACCGTGACGTCGCGGCCCGCGTCGGAGAAGTCGATGCCCGTCGAGTGCACCTCGGCCCCCACCAGCAGGACCCGGCGGTACATGCCCGCGCGGATCCACGCGTCGGCGATCGAGAGGCCGTAGAGGAAGCCCGAGCACTGGTTGCGGACGTCGAGCGCGGGGACGCCCTTGAGCCCGAGCTTCGTCTGGAGGAAGCACCCCGAGCCGGGGAAGAACGCGTCGGGCGAGAGCGTGCCGAAGATGATCGCGTCGACCTCCGAGAGCGCGACGCCCGCGCGCTCGGCGGCCATGCGCGCCGCGGGCACCGCGAGGTCGCTCACCCCGATGCCGTCGTGCTCGATGTAGCGACGCTCGCGAATCCCGCTGCGCTGCACGATCCACTCGTCGCTCGTGTTGAACATCTTCGCGAGGTCGTGGTTGGTCACCACGCGGGTCGGCACGTAGTGGCCGACGCCCAGAATCGCCGTGCGGGGCATTGGGATCTTCCTTTCGGGTACCGTTCGCGCACACCAATGGCCGCGCGAGGCGGCCGCCGTCAACCCCCAGCGCGCTGACGCGGCGCGACGTCAGCGCCGGTGGTGGCCTCGAAGCGAAGCGCGGGTGGCGGCGCCACGCTCGCTACGCACCACCTCGAGGCGCGCGGCGATGCGCTTTCGGAGCTCGGGCACGTGAGAGACGACGCCCACCATGCGGCGCGTCTCGCCGAGCTCCTCGAGCACCGAGACGGCCTTGTCGAGGGCCTCCTCGTCGAGCGTGCCGAAGCCCTCGTCGACGAAGAGCGACTCGACGCGCACGCCGCCGGCCCACGCCTGCACCACGTCGCTCAGGCCCAGCGCCATCGCGAGCGAGGCCATGAACATCTCGCCGCCCGAGAGGGTCGCCACGGGGCGCTCGACCGAGCCCGCGTACGCGTCGTCGACCACGAGCTCGAACTCGCCGCCCGTCTGCCGCGTCTCCCTCCGGCGCAGCGCGAAGCGACCGTCGCTCATCACCTCGAGCCGCGCGCTCGCGCACGCCGCCACGCGGTCGAACTGCTCGAGCAGCACGTAGCGCGAGAGCCGCGTCTTGCCCTCGTGGCGCCCGTTCGCGGCGTCTGACACCCTGCGCGCCGTCTGCCACCGCCGCTCGGCGTCGACGCCCTCGCCCGCCCACGCCTCGACCCGCTCTGACACCGCGCGGAGCTGCCCCGCGCGCTCGGCGAGCGAGCCCACCTCGCGCTGCGCCTCGGCCAGCGACTCGCGCGCCTCGGCCGCGCGGGCCTCGATCGCGGCCAGGTCACCCTCGGGCTCGTCGGGGCCCAGG
>JBDHVF010000214.1:0-10553 GCA_039809605.1 Polyangiales bacterium
GTGAGGGCGGGGCGACGTCGAACCATGACCGTACGAGGTCATATCAAAGAAGAGCTCCGTCGGCGATCCCGGCCCCCTGCGTTCGCGGTTTGATGCTGATGTGCTGGAGATCGATTCCGTAGGCACTCCGCGTGACCCCGAGGCACAGAGCGACGCACTGCGAAAGGTTGATGTCAGCAGGCGATCTTTGGAGCTTTCGTGCCAGATGGTGTGAGTTCTCTGCCACGAAGAGATTCAGGGCTTGAGACGACGTTGGCGCAGAGTTGGACAACGTCGCGGCGGCAGCCTTGCAGACGGAAACCGCGTACGTGTGCTGTGCCCATGTTCTGTCAGTATTGGTAGCGCTCATGTTTTCCTTTCTTCGATCTGGTCGTTCGTAGAGTTGGTGTTTCTGTGGGAGTTGGTGGCTTCCGTGAGGAGGCGCATCATCGCCTGGGCCGCGACCTGGGCGGCTTCCAGGTCCCCTGCGGCCGACAGTTCCGCGACGGAGGTGCTCAACGCGGCGATCAACCCCGCCCTGGGATTGGTCCGGGAACGGTCCCCGGGGGGTGTCGAACGGGGTCCAACCGTCGCATCCGTCACGCCGCCACCATCACGATCGGCCTTGTTTGCAGCGGGATCGTGCGTTTCGCTACGCGCAACGCCGGGTTCAAGTCCCCCTCCTCGCACTCCAGAAGCCCCCGGGATCCCACGCGGTTCCGGGGGCTTCGTCGTTCTGGTCGCCGCGCGATGCCCAGGGGGGGGCTACGCATGCATCCACGGCGCGAGCGCCTCGTAGAGCGCCCCGTAGCGCGCGTGGGCTTCGCGGTAGAACGCCGCCGCCTCGGGGTCGGGCGCCACGCGCGCGGTCACGCGCACCAGCGCGTCGGCCGCGTCGGCCACGCTCGCGAAGACGCCCGCCCCGACGCCCGCGAGCACCGCGGCGCCGAAGGCCGCGCCCTCGTCGGAGCTCGTCACCGCCACCTCGACGCCGAACACGTCGGCGAGCATCTGCCTCCACACGGCGCTGCGCGCGCCGCCGCCGGTGATCCGAAGCTCACGGAGCTCGACGGGGGGGTCGGCCGCGCGCATGAGCGCCAGCGAGTCGGCGAGCCCGTAGGTGATGCCCTCGAGCACCGCGCGAGAGAGCTCGGCCTCGCCCGTCGAGGCCGACAGGCCCGCGAACGCGCCCCGCGCCCGCGCGTCGTTGTGGGGCGTGCGCTCGCCCATGAGGTACGGCAGAAAGACCGCCCCGCCGCTGCCCCTCGGCGCGCGCGCGGCGTCGGCGGTGATGGCGTCGTAGGGCCGCTTCGCGATCACGTCGCGGAACCACCGCAGCGACGCGCCCGCCGAGAGCATCACGCCCATCGCGTACGACGCGCCCGGCGCCGCCGCGCAGAAGGCGTGCAGCCGCAGCGCGCGGTCGACGCGCAGCGCGTCGGTGTGCGCGAGCACCACGCCCGACGTGCCGATCGAGACCATCCCCCGGCCCGCGCGCACGACGCCGAGGCCCACCGCGGCCGCGGCGTTGTCGGCCGCGCCCGCCACCACGGGGATCCCCTCGCGCAGCCCCGTCACCTCCGCGGCCTCGCGCGTGAGCGCGCCCACGACCTCGGCCGACTCGCGCGCCCTCGGGAACCACGCCGGGTCGACGCCCACCGCGTCGAGCGCCTCGCGCGACCACGCGCGCCGCAACGGGTCGAAGGCCAGCGTGCCGCTCGCGTCGGAGACGTCGGTGCCGAGCGCGCCCGTGAGCGCGAGGGCGACGTAGTCCTTGGGCATCACCACGTGGCGGATCTTCGCGTAGACCTCGGGCTCGTGCGCGCGCACCCACAGGAGCTTCGGCAGCGTGAAGCCCTCGAGCGCGAGGTTTCGCACCGTGCGCCGCAGCCCGTCGGGGCCGAGCGCGCGGGTGATCTCGGCGCACTCGGCCGACGTGCGCGTGTCGCACCACAGGATCGCCCTGCGCACGAGGCGACGGTCGCCGTCGAGCAGCATCGCCGAGTGCATCTGCCCTGAGAGCCCGATGCCCCTCACGTCGGGGAGCGCGGGGCCGAGCGCCACCGCGACCGCGCCGAGGGCGTCGTACGCGGCCCGCACGAAGTCCTCGCCCGCCTGCTCGGCGTGGCCCGGCGCCGGGGTGTAGATCGGGTACTCGCGCAGCGCCGAGGCCGCCACGCGCCCATCGCCCGCGTCGACGGCCACGGCCTTGAGCCCCGAGGTGCCGACGTCGAGCCCGATCAGCAGCGCCATGGCGTCACCCCGGCCACTGGACCTGGAGCTTCATGCCCGCGCGCCCGCTTCGAAGAAGGTCGAGCCCGCGCGAGAGCTCTTCGACGGGCAGGGCCTCGGCGATGAGCCCCTTCACGTCGATGACGCCGTTCTCCATGAGCTTGAACGCGCGGTCGTAGGTACGACGGATGGCGAAGCTGCCGATGATCTCGATGTCTCGTCGGTAGATGTCGAAGGGCTTGATCTCGATCGTGGCGTCGGGCGAGCACACGCCGAACACGAGGAAGCGCCCGCCCGGCGCGACGTGCGCGAGCGCGGTCTGCACGGCCTTCGGGCTGCCCGTGGCGTCGATCACCACGTCGAAGCCGTAGCGGGCGATCTTGCGGAGCCTGTCACCCAGGGCGTTGTCG
Organism: Polyangiales bacterium; assembly: GCA_039809605.1. Classification (GTDB taxonomy): domain Bacteria; phylum Myxococcota_A; class Polyangia; order Polyangiales; genus CAISKJ01. The sequence continues at coordinate 2,622 of JBDHVF010000214.1, forward strand.
GCGACGGCCGTGTGCGCGGCGCCGTAGCGACGCGCGACGTCGAGCTTCGCTTCGACGGTGTCGACGACCGTGACCGCCGCGGCCCCGTTGGCGCGGCACGCTTGAAGCTGGAGCTGCCCGATGGGCCCCGCGCCGAGGATGAGCACCTCGGAGCCGAGGTCGATGCGGGCGCGGTCCTGGCCGAAGACGACGCACGCGAGGGGCTCGGTGAAGGCCGCCTCGGCGAAGCTCACGCGCTCGAAGCGGTAGCAGTTGCGCGCGGGCACGCGCACGTACTCGCCGAAGCCGCCGTCGCGCGTGACGCCCACGGCGTTCCACGCGAGGCAGTGGTTCTGCCGCTGCGTCATGCAGAAGTGGCACTCGTCGCAGGTGACCGTGGGGTCGACCATGACCTTGTCGCCGGGCGCGAGGCCCCTCACCTCGGCCCCGACCTCGACCACCTCGCCCGCGAGCTCGTGGCCCTGCACCAGCGGGTACGTCGGAAAGAACTCCCCGTCGTAGATGTGCACGTCGGTGCCGCAGATGCCGCAGGCCCTCGCGCGCACGAGCACGTCTTTCGGGCCGATCGTGGGCACCGGCACGTCGTCGATCACCAGCTCGCGCAACCCTCGCAGCACCGCGGCCTTCATGGCGCGGAGCGTCGCAAAAACGAGCGCGCGAGGGAAGGGCCGCCGCGACGCGCGCTGCGGTATCGTCGCGCCATGGTCCTCCGCCGCACCGCCTCGCTCCTCGTCGCCCTCGCCGCGCTCACCGCCGCGTGCTCCGACACCGGCACCGGCGTGGTCGGCCCCGCGGCCGACGCCGCGCCCGACCAGATCCCTCCCGCCGACGCCGCGCCCGACGATGCGCTCGACGCACCTGTCGACACCGCGCTCGACGTCTCCCTCGACGCGCCGCTCGACACGCCCGTCGACATGGGCCCCCCGCGCTGCATCGCCAACGCCGACTGCGCGGGCAACCCCGCAGGCGCCGTGTGCGACGCGGCCTCGGGGCGCTGCGTCGAGTGCCTCGCCTCGGCCGACACGTGCCCGCCCGCGCAGCGCTGCGACCCCTCGTCGAACGCCTGCGCCGCGGGCTGTCGCAGCGACGACGGCTGCGCCCCCGCGGGCGACGGCGGTACCCCGCGGACGCATTGCGACACCTCCGCGCGCGCCTGCGTCGAGTGCGTGACCAACGACCACTGCGCGCCGGGCACCCTCTGCGTGGGCAACGTCTGCGTGCCCGGCTGCGCCGCGGGCAGCGCGTGCCCCACGGGGCAGACCTGCTGCGGCGGCGCCTGCGTCGACACGCAGGCCAACACCGCCCACTGCGGCCGCTGCGACGCCGCGTGCATGGCCCCCAACGCCACCGCCCGGTGCATGAACGGCGCGTGCGCCGTGGGCACGTGCGCGGCTCCCTTCGCCGACTGCGACGCGAGCGCGGCCAACGGCTGCGAGGCCAACACCCTCACCGACGCGATGCACTGCGGCGGCTGCGGCATGGCCTGCGCCGCGCGCCCCCACACCCGCGCGAGCTGCGCCGCGGGGCGCTGCGCCTACGAGTGCGAGGCCGGCTTCGCCGACTGCGACATGGACCCGTCGAACGGCTGCGAAGCCGACACGCGCACCTCGATGGCGAGCTGCGGCGCGTGCGGGCGCGCGTGCGCCCCGCCCAACGCTTCGGGCGCGTGCGCGATGGGCGCGTGCACGGTGGCGAGCTGCGACATGGGCTTCGGCGACTGCGACATGAACGCTACGAACGGCTGCGAGACCGACACGCGCGCCACCACCGCCCACTGCGGCGCGTGCGGCGTGGCGTGCCCCTCGCGCGACAACGCCCTCACCGCGTGCGCGTCGGGCCGCTGCGTGATCGCGTGCCTCGCGGGCTTCGCCGACTGCGACGGAGACGACTCCAACGGCTGCGAGGTCGACACCCGCTCGACGCTCGCGCACTGCGGCGCGTGCGGGCGCGCGTGCGCCCCCGCCAACGCCGCGGGCGCCTGCGCGATGGGCGCGTGCACCGTTTCGACGTGCAACATGGGCTTCGGCGACTGCGACATGAGCGCCTCGAACGGCTGCGAGACCGACACGCGGGCGACGGCGGCGCACTGCGGCGCGTGCGGCAGGCTGTGCCCCGCGCGCCCCCACGCGACGGCCACCTGCGCCGCGGGCGCGTGCGGCATCGCGTGCGAGGCGGGCTGGGGCGACTGCGACGGCGACGCCATGAACGGATGCGAGACCGACCTCTCGACCTCGGCGATGCACTGCGGCCGCTGCGGCAACGCGTGCGACTCGCGCGTGTGCGTGGGGGGCGCGTGCCAGGCGCCCTCGTGCTCCGACCGCGTGCAGAACGGCGCCGAGACCGACGTCGACTGCGGCGGCGCGTCGACCTGCCCGCGCTGCGACCTCTGCCGCGCGTGCCGCGCGAACGCCGACTGCGGCGCCGGCACGTGCAGCGCCGCGGGGCGGTGCACCTTTCGCAGCGAGGTCTACATCGACTGGCTCACCACCTGCCACGGCTCCGGCGGCGGCGCGATGGACGCCACCGTCGCGGCGGTGCCCGCGGGCAGCTACACCGTGACCGCGCTCAGCTCCGCGGGCACCGTGTGGAACCCCGTGACGTACCCGAGCACGGGGTGGTTCTGGAACATCACCTGCGAGAACCTCGCGGCGCCCGAGCTCGCCACGCCCTCGGGGGTGCTCTACCCCACGCCCGACGCGGCCTTCGCGGCGCTGCCGCGCACGACCTCGACGGCGGCCTTCGCGGGCGGCACGCTGCGCTGCTACTTCAGCGACAGCTACTGCGGCGACAACCAGGGCGGCGTTCGCTTTCGCATCGAGCGCACCTGCCCGTGAAGACGCCCGCCGATGCGCTGCGCCCGCGACTGATCGACCGCTCGCTCGACGCGACGCTCGCCGCGGTCGACGCGCTCGCCGCGCTGCCCGCCGACGCGCTCGAGCCCCTCTTCGAAGGCGTCGGCGCCGAGGCCGCGCCCGACGACGCCGCGGGCTGCCCGTCGCTGCGCCGCAGCGCGTATTTCACCGGGCGCAGCGGGCCCGAGCAGGCGTGGCTCGACCAGGCCCTCTTGCGCCTCGCGCCGCGCGTGGCCGACCGCGTGCCCGCCGCGCGGGCGCTCACCGAGGCCGACGCGCTGCGCGTCGACGGCGGCGCGTCGGGCGTGGGCGTGTCGCTGCCGGTGGAGTTCCTCGCGTCGTACACGCGCCTCGCACGCCTCGCGCTCACGCACCAGACGCCCTCGCGCCTCGACGCGCTCGCGTCGCTCCCGGCGCTGCGCGAGGTGACGCTCCTGCGCTGCGGCATCGACGCCGGCACCGCCGCGCTGCGCGCGTGCCCCCGCGTCGAGTCGCTCACCCTGAGCGGCTGCGCGGGCGTCGTGTACGCGCTGGGGCCCTGGCCCTCGCTGCGCACGCTCCGCGTGATCGCGCCCGACGGCCCTCACCCGCTCGTCTCCTTCGAGGGCCTCGACGCCCTCGAGACGCTCCGCGTGGAGCGCCTCAACGCCGACGACCTGACCTCCCTCGCGGCCCTGCCCGCGCTGCGGCGCCTCGAGCTGCCGTACGCCGTGCTGCGCAAGGGCCTCGCGGGCGTCGAGCGCTGCGCGGGGCTGCGCGCGCTCGACCTCACGGCGTCGAACGTCTCCGACCCGACGCCGCTCGCCGCGCTCACCGCGCTCGAGTCGCTGTCGCTGCGCGGCTGCTGGCTCCTCGCCGGCATCGCGCCGCTCTCGGCCCTGCGCTCGCTGCGAGCGCTCGACCTGCACAACACCCAGGTCACCTGGCTCGGGTCCCTGCGGGGCCTGCCCCTGGAGTCGCTCGACCTCACGAACGCGCCCGTGCGCGACCTCGAAGGGCTGCGCGGGTGCGCGACGCTGCGCGCGCTCGAGGGCGCCCGCGCCGGCGACGCGTCGCCCCTCGCCGGCTGCGCCGCGCTCGAGTCGCTCGCGCTCACGCTCACGGGCCCGCAAGACCTCGCGTGGATGGCCCGCATGGAGCGCCTCCGCGCCGCGACGATCGCCGCGCCCGGCCTCGCGGACCTGCGCGGCGTCGAGGGCTGCCGCGCGCTCACCTCGCTCACGCTCGAGGGCTGCGCTGGCGTGAAGGACCTCTCACCCCTCGCGGGCCTCGCCTCGCTCGAGTGGCTCTCGCTGCGCGGCGCGCGCTCGATCAGCGACCTCTCGCCGCTCTCGTCGCTGCCGCGCCTCGCGCGCGTCGACCTGCGCGACTGCGCCTCGGTCGCCGACGCGTCGCCGCTGTGGTCCGTGGGGTCGCTGCGGCTCGCGGCGCTCGCGGGCACCGGCGTCGCGCGCGAGGCCGTGCCGAAGGAGCACCGTCACCGCGCGAGCTTCGCGCGCGAGCCCGACTTCGAGCGCGCGCTGCGCCCGCCGGAGCCCCCGAAGCCGCGCGTGGTGCTCGGGCCGAAGGGCCAGGGCGCCGCCGCGCGCAAGCGGTTCAGCGCCGTGCGCGCGCAGCTCAACGCGAAGGACCTCGACGTGATCGAGCAGGGCGCCGAGCTTCTCGCGGCCCTCGGCGACGCGGGGCTCTTCGACGAGCTGGTCGCGGGCGCGACGTGGACCGACTGCGAAGCGAGCGTCGCGAAGAAGGCCGCCGGAGGCTTCACGCCGCCGCCCTCGCTCGGCGCCGCGAAGACCGCCAACGCGTACCAGACCGCGGCGCTGCTGGCGCTCGTCTCGCGCGCGCCCGAGGGGGCGCCCACGGCGCGGGGGCTGCGCGACGCCGTTCGCTCGCTGCTCCTCGGGGGACGCACCATCTACGACAGCGCCCCGGTCGACCTCGGACCGCTGCGCGGGCTGCCCAACCTCACGCGGCTGCACCTGCGACGCCCGTCGGAGCTGCGCCACCCCGAGGCCCTCGGCGCGCTCGCGGGCGTCACCGCGCTCACGCTCGAGGGCGTGCGCCTCGACCTCGAGCGCGCCCCCATGCCCCCGAAGCTCGCGAGCCTCACGGTGGCGTCGACCGACGCCACGCGCATCGCCTTCCCGGGGCACACCACGCTCACGACGCTGCGGGTGACCGGCGCGCGCGCGCCCGTCGAGCTCGCGCTGGCGCGCTGCGCGGCGCTCCACACGCTGTCGATCCAGCACGCGCACGTCAAGCGCCTCGACGTGACGGGCTGCGCCGCGCTGCGCTCGCTCGAGCTCACGCAGGTGCGCGCCATCGACGAGCTCGCGGGCGCCGAGTCGCTCACCGCCCTGCGGCGCTTGGAGATCCTCGTGCGCGACGCACGCGCGGCGCTCGCCCGCCTGCCCACGCGCGCGGGGGTGGAGCACCTCGTGATCGAGTCCACCGCGCTCGCGGGGCTCGACGAGGCGCTGGCCGGGTGCACGGGGCTCCGCACGCTGCGCTTTCAGAACTGCTGCGGGCGCTGCGACTTCTCGGTACTCGCGCGCGCGCCGCGGCTGGCGCGCGTCGAGTTCCGCCAGTGCTCCGGCCTCGGCGACCTCGAGGCGCTGGCGGCGCTGCCCGCGCTCGGGCGCCTGAAGCTCCACGGGTCGCCCGCGGCCGTGCCCGAGTCTCTCCGGGGTGTGCTCGAGGCGTAGGGGGTCAGCGCCCGCGGTCACCGGTCGCGGGCGGCTCGATGACCGGCAGCGAGGGGCTCACGAGCGACGGGGTGTTGCGCAGTCGCGGCTGCCCCGTCGACTCGAGCACCGAGAGCCACAGGGCGCCGTCGGGGTTGAGGCGCTTGCGCTGCGCCGTGACGAGCGGCAGGGGCACGTGCGTGAAGCGCCGGTGCCAGCGGCCCACGAGCACGTCGGTGCGCCCGGCCATGCCCGCGTGCACGGCGTTGCGCGCGAGCTCGTTGCAGAAGATCGCGTCGGAGGCGTTGGCGGGCCCCGAGCGGATCATGTAGCTCGGGTCGATGTACTTCACCGTCGAGGGCACCCCGCGGCGCTTGAGGTGCGCCGCGATGGCGTCGCGCAGGGTGGGCCCCACGTCGCTCGCGCCGCTCACGTAGCGCACGTTGCCCGAGGCGTCGTGCGAGACCTCGCCCTCGGCGAACTGCGCGGCGCAGCCCTCGGCCACGGCGATCACCGCGTGGCCGCGGCTCGCCAGGCGGCGCTCGAGCACCGAGAGCAGGCCCTTGGCGCCCTCCATCTCGAAGGGCACCTCGGGGATGAGGCAGAAGTTCACGTCTTCGCTGGCGAGCGTGGCCGACGCGGTGATGAAGCCCGCGTCGCGGCCCATGAGCTTCACGATGCCCACGCCGTTGCGGGCGCCGCGCGCCTCGGAGTGCGCCCCGTCGATGGCCTGCCGCGCGATCTCGACCGCCGTGTCGAAGCCGAAGGTCTTGTCGACCCACGCGACGTCGTTGTCGACCGTCTTGGGCACGCCCACCACCGCGACCGGCAGCCCTCGCCGCAGGCACTCGACGGCGATCGCGTGGGCCGCGCGCAGCGTCCCGTCGCCGCCGATGCAGAAGAGCACGCTCACCCCGAGGCGCTCGAGCGTGTCGGTCATCACCGACACGTCCTGGTGGCCGCGCGAGAGCCCCAGCACCGAGCCGCCGTGCTTGTGGATGTCCTCGACGCAGGCCGGGTCGAGCGTCATGGGCGCGACGCCCGCGGTGGGGTTGAGCCCTTCGAAGCCGTAGCGAAAGCCGAGCACGTCGTGGACGCCGTACTTGTGGTGCAGCTCGAGCACGATCGAGCGCACGACGTTGTTGAGCCCGGGGCACAGCCCGCCGCAGGTCACGATGGCCGCGCGCGTGGTCTCGGGCTTGAAGAAGATCCTGGGCCGCGCGCCCGCGCGCTCGAACGCGAGGGCCGGGGGGGCGTGGCCCTCGGAGAACTCCACCTCGACGAGCACGCGCGCGGCGTCGTCGGTGTAGTCGGGGATGAAGTCCCCCGCCGTCGTCGAGAGGTTGAGCGGCGAGCGCACGCGGCACTCGCCGAGGCGCGTGACGGTCAGTTCTTCGGGGGTGGTCATCGGGGCAACGATAACCCCGCTCAGGGGTTGCGCGTGAAGGTCACGAACGAGCGCCGCGCGCGCCGCGCGGGGTCGCGCACGGGCAGGGCGACGACGAAGCGCGCGCCGCCGCCGGGGCGGTCTTCGAAGCCCACGTCGCCCGCGTGGTCGATGGCGATCTTGCGCACGATCGCGAGGCCCAGGCCCGTGCCCTCGCGCTTCGTGGTGAAGTAGGGGTCGAAGACCTTCGCGTGGTGGCCTTTCGGAACGCCAGGGCCGTCGTCTTCGACCACGAGCCACGCCTGGTCGACCTCGTCGGGCGCTGCGCCCTCGGCCGCGGGGAGCGTCACGCGCCGCCGCTCGGCGCGCACCCACACGGTGCCCCCGCGCTCGCCGATGGCCTGCGCGGCGTTGCGAACGAGGTTCTCGAACGCGCGCCGGAGCATGATCCGGTCGAGCATCACGGGGATGGGCTCGTCGCCCGCGGAGAACTCCACGCGCACCGTCGCCCCCTCGCCCGCGGCCTCGTCGAGGAACTGCCGCGAGGTCTGCATGTCTCGCACGAACTCCGCGAGGTCGCCGGGCGCGGGCTTCACCTCGGGCAGCCGCGCGAACTCCGAGAACGCCGTCACGAGGCGCCGCAGCGTGGCGACCTCTTCTTCGACCACCTCGCGCGCGGTGTCGAGCGCGCGGCGGAACTTCGGGTCGTCGCCCGCGTAGCGCCGCGCCACCTCCTGCACCGCGAGCTGAATGGGCGTGAGCGGGTTCTTGATCTCGTGCGCGAGGCGCCGCGCGACGTCCTGCCAGCCCGCGAGGCGCTGGAGGTAGTCCACGCGCTCGCGCGTGAGCGAGAGCTCCTCGGCCATCTGGTTGAGCGCGAGGGCGAGCGCGTCGAGGCCGTCGCCGCGCGCGCGCACCCGCGCCGTGAGGTCGCCCGCGCCGATGCGCTCGGCGGCCTCGGTGAACGCGCCCACGCGGCGGCGCCTCGCCGACGCCTCTCGCCACGCCA
>JBDHVF010000215.1:0-10552 GCA_039809605.1 Polyangiales bacterium
ACGCGCGCCCTCGCGTACGTGGCGACGTACGAGAGCGACCAGCCCGTCCACCAGAGGGCCCACGCCGCGCCGAGCGGCACCGCGGGCATGGGGCGCGCGCCCGCGACGGGCTCGGCGGCGTTGTCGCGGTAGTGCCCCGAGGCGTCGGCCGCGGCGCGCGGCGCGGGCGCCGCGGCGAGCGCGACGTCGAGCGAGCGCGTGAGGCCCGCGAGCGCGCCGAAGGGGCGCCACACCTGCACCACGGGCAGCACGAAGCCCCACGCCGCGCGCGACGCGCTCATGGGCAGCGACCGCAGCCCGAGCTCGCCCGCGCGCGAGTACGCGAGGTAGACCCAGCGCGCCATGAGCGCGAGGCCCGCGAGCGACGCGAGCACGAGCGCGGCGCTGGTGGCCACGGCGGCGCGGTCGGCGCGCGCCACGGCGCCGAGGTCGACGCCCGAGAGCGACGGTCCGCTCGTGGCGCGTACCTGGAGCGCGACGGCGCCGCACGACGCGAGCGCGAGCGCCCAGGTGACGAGGCCCCACGCGGCGACGGCCCCGGCGCCGCGGCGCAACGGCGCGACGATCGAAGGCGACGGTGTTCCCATCGCCGAGAGCGTATCACCCCGCCGCGCGTGAGCGCATGCGCGGCGCTACGTCCGCGCCGCCGGCGCGCAGCGCGCCCCCCGCCATGGACACCCGCGCCGCGCGCGCCTACAACCGCCGTCGCCGATGTCGACGCCCCCTCCCGCGCGCGACGCCCCCCTCCGCGCGCTCGGCTTCATGCTCACGGGCGCCGTGGCCTTCGCGCTGATGAACGCGCTCGCGCGCGGCGCGCGCCACCTGCCGTGGCCCATGCTGGGCTTCTCCCGCGCGCTCTTCGGCCTCGGCGCGGCCCTCGCGCTCGCGCGGCTGCGCGGCGCCTCGCTCGCCATCGCCGACCGCCGCCGCATGTGGCAGCGCAGCGTCTCGGGCAGCGTCGGCATGCTCTGCACCTTCTACGCGCTCACCCACATGCCGCTCGCCGACGCGACGGCCCTCCTCAACACCACGCCCCTCTGGATCGCCGCGCTCGCGTGGGTGACCCTGCGCGAGCGCCTCTCGCCGCGCGTGACGCTCGCGCTCGCGGTGGCCTTCGCGGGCGTGGCGCTCGTCGAGCGACCGGGCATGACCGAGGGGGGCTTCGCGGGCGTGGTGGCGCTCGGCGCGGGCTGCGCGAGCGCGCTCGCGATGGTGTCGCTGCGCAGGCTCTCGGGCGAGACCCCCGAGGCCGTGGTGGTGCACTTCTCGGCCGTCGCGACCGGGGCCATGGCCGCGGCGTCGCTCCACTGGGTCGCGACGAACGGCCCGCCGCCCGCGTTCACGTGGGTCGACGCGGGGGCGGTGCTGGCGATGGGCGTGGCGGCCACCGTGGGGCAGCTCGCGATCACGCGCGCCTACGCGCTCGACAAGGCCGCGCGCGTGGGGGCCGCGGGCTGGGCGCAGGTGGTGATCGCGCTCGCGATCGACGCGCTGGTGTTCGCGCGCGTGCCCGAGCGCCCGGCGCTCGCGGGCATCGCGATGCTGCTCGTCTCGGGCGCGCTGCTCGTCGGCGACGCGCTGCGCGACGAGCGCAGGGCTACGGCGTAGCGGGCGCGTCGGCGCCCAGCAGTTCGAACCACTGTCCGTCGATCATCTGCGCGAAGAAGCGCCCCTCGCGCACCGAGAGGATCTTCACCGGGTCGGTGCACGCCGCGACGCGCGCGAAGCCCGACTCGCCCACGTGCAGCATGATGAGCCGCTCGCGCGACTGCTGCATCACCGCGAGGCGCCGCGTCGAGCGCTCGAACGCGTTGCCGCGCGGCAGGTCGAGCGCGACGTGGGTGAGCACCTCCCACCGCTCGCCCTTCGAATGGTGCCAGTCGAGGGTGTCGTTCCAGATCGAGAGGAAGTTCCTCGCGTCGATGGCGGTCACGTCGTAGAGCAGGCCGGTGCGCGTCGAGAAGCCGGGCACGTTGCAGACCACCTCGTGGTCCTCGGCGAGCGAGACGCGGTACACGCCGAAGGTGCTGCCCGCGACGTAGAAGAGCACCTCGCGCGCGGGGTCCATCGAGAAGCACGTGACGCCCTGGTTCCACGCGCCCTTCGCCGACTTGATGTAGCGCGTGCGCCCGTGGCCCTTCGCCGGGCAGTTGCGCAGCCGCGCGCCGCGCGACACGGCGAACCCCGGCCTCGGCTGCGCCACGACCGCGTCGCCGCCGGCGTGCACGTGCGCCCACACCGACACGCCGTACTTCTCGACGAGCGCCTTGCGGCGGGCCTTCTCGAGGTCGGGGGGCATGTCGGCCTCCGCGGTCCACCGCCAGCGCACGCCCTCGGAGGGCGGCGCGGCGCGCCTCGCGCGGTCTTCTTCCGCGCGGCGGCGCAGCGGCCCGGCCCAGGCCTCGTAGAGCTCGTCGATGCCCTCGACGCGCGAGACGGCGTCGCCCTTCGTGAGGTAGAGCACGTCGTCGACCACGCGCGCCGCGTGGGCCGGCGCGTGGAGCTTCGCGAGCTCCTTGAACTGCCAGTCGCACACGCCCACGAAGGTGAAGGTCGCGCCGTCGTAGAGGGCCGCGAGCGTGCCGTGGCGAAAGACGCCCACGAGCGCGCCCTGCGGCTGCTGCGTGCCGACGTAGATGTGGTCCTCTTCGGAGAGGTCGAAGAACATGAGCTGCGTCGTGGGGCGCAGCGCCCAGAGGTCGCCCTCGGCCCACGCCACGGCGGCGACGGGGCCGTTGTTCTCGTGGATCGCCATGCGCACGCGGATCGAGCCCTGCGGGATGTCGATGGAGTAGATCGTGTTGCCGATCTGCGTGACGCCGTGCAGCCCGTCGGGGTCGACCGCGAGGTGCAGCGCGCCGCCGCCCGACGGCAGCTCGATGCGCTGCGGAACGCCCGCGCCGTTGAAGCACACGATCGCCACGTTGCGCCCGCCCGAGCGCACCCAGCCGATGGGGATCGACGGCCCCTCGACGCGCTGGAGCTCGAGCTCGGGGAAGCCCGCGGCGAGCTGGTTCCAGCCCGCGAGCGCGAGCTCCTCTCCCTCGGACGCGGGCACCGCGTCGACGCGCGCGAGGAACACCCCCGACTGCGCGCCCGCGGGCGCCTGCGCGTCGTCGGCGACGGGAGCTGCGGCGGGCCTCGGGGCCTCGCGGCGCTGCGGCGCGGGCGCGGGCTTGTACTCGAGCTCGGCGACCTCGGGGCGGCGCAGCATCGAGGCCCACGGGGCGCGCGGGCGCGCGGGGCCCGGGTCGGGCTGCGGCGACTGCTTGAGCGACCACGCGTCCCATCGGTCGGCGCGCGCGCCCACGGCGTTGCAGAGCACCACGTCGCGCACGCGCGCGGTCTGGTGCGCCACCGAGAGGAACTCGGTCACCTGCGTGAAGACCATGCGCGCCGCGTCCTTGAAGCGCTCCTTCACCGAGAAGACCAGGAAGCGGTCGCCGCCCCAGTACCACACGTCGCCGGCCATCGCGGGCCCGCGGCTGAACTGCCGCTCGGCGATGGCGCGCAGGGCCTCGCGCGCGTCGCCGTCGACGGCCTTGTCGAACTGCACGTCGTAGAGGAAGCCCTCCTCCGACGGGGTCCAGTCTGCGGGCTCGCGCCCATAGTAACGGAACGGGTACTTCGCCATGCGCGCGAAGCTACCCGAGCGCGGGCCGCGCGCGCTACCGCGTCTTGCGCCGCTTCGCGGGCTCGGCGTCGCGCGCGCCCCACCACGCCGAGAGCGTCGACCAGAGGCCCTGCGCGGCCTTGCGCGAGACCACCGCGCCCACGTGCCCGCCCTTGAGGTGCAGGCGCTCCTTGTCGGCGCTGCCCGCGCGCTCCACGAGCTCGGCGGCGCTCCTCCACGGCACGATCACGTCGTGCTCGAAGGTCACCGCGAGCAGCGGGCACCGGAGGCTCTCGAGCTTCACGGGCTCCCCCGAGAGGGTGAACGTTCCGTTGACGAGCGCCTCGTTCTTGTAGAGCTCCGTGATGTACCGACGGAAGGCCTCGCCCGGCAGCGAGACGTTGTCGTTGACCCACGCCTCGAGCGCGAGGAAGGCGTCGAGCCACTCGTCGTCCCACGCGCGGTCGACGAGGCCCACGAGCTTCGCGAGGCTCATCGTCGGCCGCTGCATGAGAAAGGTCCCTTGCAAGAGCTGCCACGGCGCGTTGCCCAGGCCCTCGACCATCGCCCCGACGTCGAAGCTCGGCAGCGACGCCCACGTCGAGAGGATGGCCTCGTCGCGGAAGCGCACCGGCGCCGCCAGCGTGGCGAGCGAGGCGACGTGATCGGGGCGCACCGCGGCGTGGATGGCCGCCATCGTGCCGCCCATGCAGTACCCGAGCACGTGGGCCCTCCCGCGATCCGAGCTCCGCGCCGCGTGGCGGATCGCGCGCCCGAGGTAGCCGTCGCACACCTCGTCGAAGGTGAGGTAGCGGTCCTCGGCCGAGGGCGTTCCCCAGCGGACCATGTACACGTCGTGCCCCTGCGCCACGAGGTACTCGACGAGGCTCGCGCCGGGGCGCAGGTCGAGCACGTAGTGCCGGTTGATCATCGACGGCACCATCACCACCGGCGTGCGCCAGGCCGCGCCCTCGGGCCGCGCGCGGTAGCGCATGAGCTCCATCTTGTTCTCGCGCAGCACCACGTCGGCGGGCGTGACGCCCACCGCGGGCCTCGGGCGCTTCCACAGCGAGACGAGGTTCGCCCAGCGCTTGCGCGTGCGCTCGTCGGGCGCGGCGCTCACGCGCGCGGCTCCTCGTAGAGCGCTTCGAAGCGCCCGCGGAAGGCCTCGTACACCTTCTTGCGCCGCACCTTGAGCGAGGCCGTGAGCAGCCCCGCGTTCACGGTGAGGGCGTCGTCCATCACCGCGAAGCGCTTGACGGTCTCGTAGCTCGCGAGCTGCGCGTTCACGCGGTCGACGACCTCTTGAAGCGCCGCGCGCACGGCGGCGTCGCGCGCGGGCGTTCGCTCGGCGCCGAAGCGCGCGGCCACGGCCGACTCGTCGGGCCAGATGCCCGCCACGAGGTAGCGCCTGCCGTCGCCGTACACCACCGCGTGCGCGACCAGGGCCTCGCCCGCGAAGCGCCCCTCGATGTTGGCCGGCGCGATGTTCTTGCCGCCCGCCGTCACGAGGATGTCCTTCTTGCGGTCGACGATCTGCAGAAAGCCGTCGTCGGTCCAGCGCCCCACGTCGCCGGTCTTGAACCACCCTTCGTCGGTGAAGGCCTCGCGCGTCGCGGCCTCGTCTTTGTGATACCCGCGGAACACGTTGGGCCCCCGCGCGAGGATCTCTCCGTCGTCGGCGAGCTTGAGCTCCACCGAGGGGAGCGGCACGCCCACCGAGTCGAAGCGAAAGCGGTCGGGGCGGTTGAGCGTGAGCGTCGGCGACGTCTCGGTGAGCCCGTAGCCCTCGATGATGAGCACCCCGTGCTCGTGAAAGAACTCCTTCACCTCGCGCTTGAGCCCCGCGCCGCCCGAGAGGCAGAAGCGCAGCCGGCCCCCCGTCACCTCCCGGAGCCTCTCTCGTCGCGCCTGCGCGTCGCCCGCGGCCATGGCCTGCGTGGCGAGCTTCTCCCAGTACGCGGGCACGCTCATGAAGACGTCGGGGCGCACCTCGGGCAGCCGTGAGAGCACCGTCGCGGGGTCGCTCATGTACGTGGTGAACCCCAGGAGGTTGCCGAGCCCCATCTCGCCGAAGCCGAAGATGTGACTCATCGGCAGCCACAGGAGGTCGACGCCGTGCTCGGGCAGGAGGGGCGCGTTGTTGCGCAGCCAGTCCTGCGTGTTCGAGCCCACGTTGCGGTGCGACAGGGGCACGCCCTTGGGGTTGCCCGACGTGCCCGAGGTGTAGAGCATCATCGCGGCGGCGTCGTAGTCGACCTCGACGAGCGCGCGGTCGAACGCGCCGGGCGCCTCGCGGTCGCGCGCGGCGCCGCGGGCGCGGGCCTCGCCCCACGAGATCACGCGGTCGGTGACCCACTCCTCCGGGGGCGCCACGCGGCCCTTCGCGCGCACGTCGGCGAGCACGGCCAGCGGGTCGAGCGCGTCGTCGAGCGTCACGACGCGCGCCACCTGCTCGTAGCCCGCCCACTCTTCGAACACCCTCGCGAGCAGCGCGGGCGTGTCGACGAAGAGCACCCGCGCGTCGGAGTGCGACGCCACGTACGCCGCCTGCTCCGCCGTGCTCGCGGGGTAGATCGGCACCATCACACCCCGCGCCGACTGGATCGCCAGCGCCGCCGAGGCCCACTCCACGCGGTTCGGCGCGAACACCGCGCCGCGGTCGCCCGGCGCGACCTCGCCCGCGAGAAAGCTCCCCACCTCGCGGACCTGCCTCGCGAACGCGCCCCACGTCACCGCGCGCCAGTCGCCGTCGGGCGAAGGGAGCATGAAGCGCGGCCGCGCGCGCCGCTCGGCCAGGTGCTCGAACACGACCTGCGGCGCGGTGCGCAGCGCGAGGTACGGGGTGACATCCACGGCGGCCTCCTCGTCGTTCAGCGCTTCTCGCCGGCCTTCGCGTTCATCTCGGCGAGCCTCTCCTCGAGGTCGGCCAGCCGGCTCTGGATCTGGTTGAGCGCGTGCAGCGCGCGCTCCTGATCCTGCCGCGTCGGCACGCCCATCGCGGCCCACCACGCCGCCACGGCCCGGTCGCTCGCGGCCTTGGTCTTCATCACGGCCGTGAAGAGCGAGCCCGCGGGCACGAGCGTCATCGGGCTGCGGAGCCACTGCTCGGCGTACTTCGCCGTGGCGTCTTCCCAGGCGTCGAAGCCCTTCTTCCAGAGGTCCCAGGTGATCATCGGTGCGTCCTTCGGCTGTGCGGCGCCGCGCAGAGGCCCCGCGTGGCGTGACGGGTACTACCGCCGCCCCGCCGCGTCAAGGCATTTGCTGCATTGCAACATCAACCCGATCACCACGTTGCGAAGACCGTTCGCGGCGCGCACCGCGCGGCGGGTCACGCAGCGCACAAACGCCGCGTTGACACCCGCGGCGGCCCCGCACTACCCTCCGCGCGCATGGCAGGTCCCTCACGATGGCTGGCGCTCCCGCTCTGCGCCGCGGCGTGCGCCGGCGGCGAGGTCGAGCCCCGCGTGGGGCCCGACGCGGCGGCCCCACGCGACGCCGCCGATGCTGCAACGCAGCACGACGCGCCCGTCGTCGACACGGCATCGCCCGACGTGACCGAGGCCGACGACGTGGCCCCTCCCCCTCCGCGCGACGGCGGGGCCGTGTGCGCGGGCAACCGCGACGGGGTGATCGAGCGCGGTGAGATGGCCTTCGTGGTGGGCGCGTCGGTGATCTACGCGACGACGCGCGCGGGCATGGTGGTCGACCCCGTCGACACGGCGGGCGCGGTCACCCCCTCGGGGCGCGTGTGGAACTACGCCGCCGCCGTCCCCTCGGACCAGCGCGTGCTCGACGAGGTGACGCCGCCCGCGGGGCAGTGGTGGTCGCAGCGCTACCCCGACGCGACCTTCGCCGCGGTGGCCGACCGCGCCACGAACCTGCTCGGGGTCTACCGCGTGAGCGCCGCGGCGCTCGAGCTCCTCGGCACGGTGTCGGCCGAGGCCAACCGCACCGACATGCGCTTCACGCCGCCGGTGGCGGTGCTGCGCTTCCCGCTGCGCGTGGGCGCGTCGTGGTCGCAGTCGGTCACGGGCGCGGGCTTCGTGAACTTCACCCCCCTCACCAACGTCACGCAGTACACCTCGCGCGTCGACGCCGACGGCGAGGTGTGGACGCCCGCGGGCCGCTTCCGCGCCCTGCGCATGCGCACCGACGTCGACCAGTCGATCCCGCTCACCGTGTTCCGCACGACGAGGCGCACGTACACCTTCGTGGCCGAGTGCTGGGGCGTCGTCGCCCGCGTGGCCAGCGTCGACAACGAGACCGCCGAGGAGTTTCGCCGTGCCTCCGAGTACCGCCGCCTCGGTCTGTAGCCTCTTGTGCTGCATCGCAGCAACGGGCTGCGCGGGCTGGCAGCGGCCCGGCGAGCCCCTCGGCGCGCGCCTCGACCCCGCCGTGGGCGCCCGGTACGTGCGCACGGGCTCGGGCCGCGCGGTCTACGCCGAGGTGCGGGGCGAGAGCGGCGCGCTGCCGCCCGTGCTGCTCGTGCACGGCTTCGCCAGCAACCACGACGTGTGGGACCCGCTCGAGCCCGCGCTCCGCGAGCGCCGCCGCACGATCAACGTCGACCTGCCGGGCTTCGGCTGGTCGTCGCGCACCGAGGGGGACTACTCGCCCGTGGCCCTCGCCCACGACCTCGCCGACGTGCTCACGGCGCTCGACGTCTCGCAGGCCGACGTGGTGGCGCACTCGTGGGGCTCGTCGGTCACGCTCGCCCTCGCGCTCGAGCACCCCGCGATGGTGCGGCGCATCGTGCTCGTCGGCGCGTGGATCTACGACGAGCAGATCCCGCCCTTCTTCCGCTGGGCGCGGGCGCCGGGCGTGGGCGAGATGCTCTTCACGGCGTTCTACACCGAGCGCCCGGCCGACCGCTTCCCCGCGGCCTTCGCCGACCCGTCGCTCGTCTCGCAGGAGCTCGTCGACGCCATCGAGCGCTCGTTCGACCGCCCCGGCACCAGCCGCGCCGCGCTCGCCGCCGCGCGCGGGCAGTGCTTCCGGCAGCTCCAGCGGCGCTACCGCGAGGTGCGCCAGCCCGCGCTGCTCGTGTGGGGCGCCGACGACCGCGTCTCGCGCCCCCGCTACGGCGAGCGCCTCTCGCACGACCTGCCCGACGCCGAGTACGTCGCCCTCCCGAGCGCGGGGCACTTCCCCATGGTCGAGGCCGCCCACGCCACGCGCACGCTCGTCACCCGCTTCCTCGATGCTGCGCCGCAGCAGAGCGCGCCGTGACGAGGGTGAGGGCCTCGACCCTCGCGCTGCTCCTCGCGCCCGCGGCGGCCTTCGCGCAGACCGCGCCGCGGGGGGCGGGCGACGAGCGCCGCGCCGTCGAGGCCGAGCCCTACGCCGACGCGCCCGGCGCCACGCCGGTGCACGAGCCCACGCGGGCGACGGCCGACGCGCCCGACCAGCGCGTCACCGTCTCGGGCTTTCTGCGCACGCGCGGCGACCTCGCGCACAACTGGGACCTCGGCCGCGGGCCCACGCCCTCGACGCGCGCGCTCTGGCCCACGCCCTACGCGGGCCCCTCGCCCGGACGCACGCAGACCAACCTCGACATGCGCCTGCGCCTCGACGTGGCGATCGAGGTGGGCTGGGGCGTGACCATTCGCAGCCGCGTGCACGCGCTCGACAACCTGCGCTACGGCTCGACGCCCGAGGGAGACTTCTCCGGCGGCGTCGTGAACCAGCGCGGCACCGACCGCCCGCTCGACCTCAGGCAGCTCTACGGGCAGGTGCTCCTGCCCTTCGGGGTGCTCTCGGCCGGGCGCATGGGCGCGCTCGTCGACTGGGGCACGGGGTTCTTCGTCAACGCGGGCAACAACATCGACGACGACTTCGGCGACGTGGGCGACCGCATCGCGTTCACCACGCCGCTCGCGGGCCTGCTCTGGACGGCCCTCTACGAGCTCAGCGCCGCGGGGCCGTCGACCGAGGCGCTCCGTCCCGACGTGCGCCCCGCGCTCGACCTCGACCCCTCCGACGACGTGCGCACCGTGGCCTTCGCCGTCTCGCGCTGGGACCTGCCCGCCACGCGCGACCGCCTCCTCCGCGCGCGCCGCACCACGGTCAACTTCGGCCTCGTCGGCAGCCACCGGTGGCAGACCTACGACCTCGTCGCGGGCGACGAGCCTTCGTCGCGAAGCTCCATTCGCCGCGACCTCTCGGCGTGGGTGGCCGACGGGTGGCTGCGCGCCGACGTGGGCCCCTTCACCTTCGAAGCCGAGGGGGCCTACGTCGACTTCACCATTCAGAACGCGTCGCTCGACCCCGCGGCGGTGCTCAACGTGCCCGTGACCGGGCGTCAGTTCGGCGGCGTCGCGCGCGTCGACTACCGCGGCGGAGAGCGCTTCTTCGCGCGCGTCGAGGCGGGCTTCGCGTCGGGCGACGACCACGCGGGCTTCGGCGCGCGCGCCACGAGCAACGTCGCGCGGCCCGGCGACCTCGACGGGCTCCAGTTCGACCTCACGCGCTCGCCCCGCGACACGACGGTCAACAACTTCAGGTTCCACCCGAACTACCGCATCGACCTGATCCTCTGGCGCAGGATCATCGGCACGATCACCGACGCGGTGTACGTGCGGCCCATGGCGCGCTATCGCATCGGGCCGATGCTCACGGTCGAGGGCGCGGTGATCTTCAGCACGGCGGTCGAGCGCAACAGCACCCCGTCGGGCGCCGCGCCCCTCGGCGTCGAGGCCGACCTCGGCGTGCTCTACGAGCAGGAGCACGGCTTCTTCGCGCGCCTCGACTACGGGCTCCTCCTGCCGCTCGCGGGCCTCTCGAACGTGCCCATGCACATCGACCCGTCGCCCGCGCACGCGCTCCACCTCGTGATGGCCTGGCGGTACTGACATGCGCACCACCCTCGTCTCGCTCTCGCTCTCGCTCGGCTGCGCCGCCGCGCCCGACCCGGGCGCGAACCCGCCGCCCGACGGG
>JBDHVF010000216.1:0-10504 GCA_039809605.1 Polyangiales bacterium
CCCGGGCGGCGTGAGGGGCTGCGCGCCGAGCGCGCCCGTGAGCGAGAGCGCCGAGAGCGCGAGGGTGAGCGTGTGGGTGCGTCGCATGGTGGTGTCGGTCACTCCTCGCCGATGGAGCGCTCGTGCAGACAGGTCTCGTTGGGGTTGCGCACGGTCTGCCCGTCGCCCGCGATCACGAGGTCCTGCTCGCAGCGCGGGTTGATGACCCAGTTGGGACCCACCTGTCGCAGCGTGCCGGTGACGGTGGCCGTGGGCCCTCGCGGGCGCAGCGGGTCGAAGCTCGGCGACACGCTCTTGGGCGTGATCGCGACGCGCGCGACGGGCTCTCCGGGCGCCGTGGGGAGGGTGACCGTGAGCTGCCCGTAGCGCGCCCACGAGCTCCACTCGGAGCACGTCGGGTCGGCGAGGCAGTCGTTGGCGCAGTTGCCCTCGGCGTTGCCGCCGTAGGTGATGCGCCCGTCGCCGTTGAGGTCGCAGTTGGTGGCGCCCTCGACGATGCGCCCCTGCTCGGGCACCGCGGGCCCGATCAGCGTCGGAAGGGTCACGCCCTCGACGCGCACGAGGCCCGACTCGTAGCGCTCGAGCAGCGCGGCGTCGCGCGCCGTCGCGGGGGTGATGACGTCGGCCGGGGGGATGAGGCACGCGCCCGTCGCGGGGCTGTCGGGGCTCCACTCGACGCCGACCTGAAAGCCCGGCTGCGCGAGCTGGGTGGTGTTCACGAACTCGGCGACCGAGCCCGTGAGGGTCGAGAGCAGGTCGCAGGGGCGCATCCCGTCGGGCGTGCGGAAGTTGAACGAGTAGACCGAGTTGAAGCAGTGCTCGCCGCCGCACGAGCGGTCGTCGATGTCTGTCACGTAGAAGCCCGAGTTGTCGGTCTGCGTGACCACGAGCCTGTGCACGCGGTCTCCCTCGGGCGGCGCGGTGATCTCGGCGCGGCCCTCGAGGGTGACGCGCTCGTCGAGCAGCGGAGACTGCGCGCTGCGCCCCTGCACGTCGGCCACGAGGGGCGTGCTGAAGTACATGGGCTCGCTCACGCCCGCGGCGAACGAGCCCGCGCGCTCGTCGTCGTCGTTCACGGCCTCGCAGCCGGTGTCCGCGGGGTAGTCCACCCGTCCGTCGCCGTCGTCGTCGAGGCCGTCGGCGCACGCGGGCGGAGGGCTGCGCCGCGGATCGACGGGCACGTAGCCCGCGTCTTCGGCCCACAGCCTCGCCTCGCCGTACGAGCGCGCGACGTCGATGCGCAGCCCCTCGACGCGGCCGTGGGTGAGCCGCACGAGGTTGCCCACCACGTTGGCGCCGGACGCGACCGTGAGCACGCCGGGGGTGATCGAGAGCGAGAGCCATCCGTCGAACGACGTGAGCGGCTGGTGGTCGCCGTCGAACACCTCGAGGCGCACGGTGAAGGGCGCGCCCGTGTCGGTGAAGGGCAGCGGACGCTCGCGCGCGCCGCGGTCTCCCTCGGCGGTCACGCGCACGAACGCGACGCCGCCGGCGCGGTCGGCCGCCGAGGGGTCGGCGATGCGATGGCCGCAGCCCGCGAGGGCGAGCGCGACGAGGGCCCTCCCCCCGCCCCCCTCCCACGCGGAGCGTGGGAGGGGGTGCCCTCGACGACTGCATACCCTCACCCCCCGCCCTCTCCCGCGAGGGCGCGGGAGAGGGAGCGCTGCCGCCGAGTCGCCGCGTGCGTGCTCGTTCGTGCCGTGGAGGTTCCGCAGCGCGTCGCCGCGCGCGTGTTCGTTCGTGCCGTGGAGGTCCCGCAGCGAGTCGCCGCGTGCGTGCTCGTTCGTGCCGTGGAGGTCTCGCAGCGAGTCGCCGCGCGCGTGCTCGTTCGTGCCGAGGGCGCGCCGCAGCAGGTCCGACGTCCCTCGGCACGCGCTCACCCAGGCGCCGAGCGCGCGTCGCCATGGCGAGCGGTCGACCGGCGGCAGCGCTCCCTCTCCCGCGCCCTCGCGGGAGAGGGCGGGGGGTGAGGGTATGCAGTCGTCGAGGGCACCCCCTCCCACGCTCCGCGTGGGAGGGGGACGGGGGGAGGGCCAGGCTCTCATCGCGTCACCATCCCGAGGCGTCCGTCGGCGCGCGCGCCGGTGCTCTCGTCGAGGCACGACAGGATGCGGCAGCTCATCGCCGCGCGGTTGGACGCCGAGCACGCGCAGCGCGCCGACGCCTCGTCGCCCGCGAGCGCCGGGCACGCCCGCACCACCAGCGCCCGCACGTCGTCGCGGCACTGGCGCAGCACGCAGCGGCCCGCGCCCGCGGGGGCCATCGCGTCGTGCGCGCAGGTGCGGGCCACGTCGTCGTAGTGGTCGCGGTCGGGCCACGCGCACACGAGCGACGCGTCCATGCAGTCGTCGTCGCGCTGGCAGTCGCGCAGGCCGTCGTCGGGCTGCTGTGGCAGGGCGAGCTGCGCGGCGTCGGTCACGCCGCGACGGCGGTTCCTGTCGACGACCACCTCGGGGCGGCTGCCGCACGGAGACGCCTGGCGCACGTAGTCGATCACCGCGTCGCGCTGCTCGACGCGCGTGTCGACCTGCGTGGTGTTGCGCTGGAGCACGAAGAACCCCGAGCCGCCCGCCGCGATGTAGTTGTTCACCGCGGCGGCGTACGAGGCGTCGGGCGAGAGCGGCACCATGCATCGGTGCGCGTTGGGCTCGCAGAGCGAGCGGCGCTCGGGCCGGGTGCGGTCCCAGCCGTCGGGGTTGCACTGCGCGTCGTTCTCGCAGCGGGTGTCGTCGGTGCGCAGGCCGATGTTGATCGTCTCGGCGCACGAAGAGACCGTGACGGCCTGGCCCTGCGCGTCGGTGCGGCGGCAGGGGCCGCACACGATCACCGCGCGCGCGCCGGCGATCTGGGCCTGCGAGGCGCAGCCGCGTCCCGCCGAGCGGCGCGCGATGAAGTCGAACACCTCCTGCACCTCGCGGCCCGAGAGGTTCATGGTGGTGATCGAGTTGTCGAAGGGAAACACGTTGAAGAGCTGGTCGATGCTCACCGGCCCCGCGGGGATCGAGTCTCGGATGCCCAGGGTGTTGGTGAGCGCGAAGTCGGTCTGCACGCCGAGGCGCAGCCACATGCTGGTGGTGACGAGGTTGCCGAGGGCCGAGTCGCCGCCCGCGGGCGCCACGCGCGTCACGTCGCTCGGCGCATAGCCCACGAGGTTGTCGAGGTTGGCCAGCGTGTCGAGGGCGCGGGCGTAGGGCACGAGCAGGCGCTCCATCGAGGGCTCCTCGGGCACGGTGCGGTCGACGGGGTAGAGGGTGTACCGATGGGCGACGACCTCCCAGCGGTCGAGGGGGTCGTAGTCGCGCTCGCGTCCGGGCATCACGCGTGTGGGGTCGTTCGAGAGCACCGTGTCGAGGCGCCCGAGGTACTTCATGAACGCGCCCGAGTGCTGCACGAGCACCCTGCGCGGCACGCACCGCCGCTCGCGAAAGCCCCGCGCCACCTGCCACCACGTGCGCCGGCCCGACGGGGGGCAGGTGCCGAACGAGCTGCAACACTCGTCGGGGCCGCACGCCGAGGTGTCGCCCGGGTCGACGCGCGCGCCGTCCACCTGCGGGATGAAGTGCTCGCCGCGCTCGTTCACCGCGCGGCAGTCCTGCACCTCTTGAGTCGGGTTGAGCACGATGTGGAGGTGCCCGCCGAGCACCACGTCGATGCCCGTGGTGCTCTCGACCATGCGGATGTCGTCTTCGAGCCCGACGTGCGAGACGACGACCACCACGTCGGCGCCCTCGCGGCGCACGCGGTCGACGTAGAACTGCGCGGTCTCGACGGTGTTGAGGGGGGTGATGCCGAGGCGGTTGGGCTGGTCGAAGATCGAGGTGATCGACGAGAGGTTGCCGAGGCCGATGACGCCGACCTTGAGCCCTCGCACGTTGAACAGCGTGTAGGGCCGCGCGAGGCGCCCGAGCTCGGAGCTGCCCGGCGTCGTCGGGTCGTCGAACTGGTAGTTCGCGGCGAGCACGGGGAAGGTCGCCCACTGACGGAACTGCCGCGCGAAGTTGAGCGCCCCGCGGTCGAACTCGTGGTTGCCGATGACCACGGCGTCGACGCCGGTGTGGGCGAGCGCGCGCACCTCGGCCTCGCCCTGAAAGAAGTTGAAGATCGGCGCTCCCTGGAAGCAGTCGCCCGAGTCGAGGTGCAGCACGCGGTCGGCGCGCCGTCTCTCACGCTGGATGAGCCAGTTCATGCGCGCGGCGCCGCCGAAGGGGGCGTTCTCGGCGTGCAGCCCGAGGTTCTCGTCGGTGGTGTTGACCTGCTGAAAGTACGGGAACAGCCGCGAGTGCCAGTCGGCCGTGTGCAGGAGCGTGAGCGCCACGTCGCCCTGGAGGCGCACGCTCTCGCCGTCGGTGGTGCCGCAGCCCGCGAGCAGCGAAGCCGCGAGCGCGCACGCCAGCGCCGCGAGGCGCAGGTGCCAGGGGCCGGGGCGTCGCGCGCGAGGGATCACCGGGCAGTGACGATTACTCCCGAACGGCCGCGCGCATCAAGCCGCGTTTCCACGGAGACCTGCCGCGCATGCGCGGAGCGTGGAGCACACCGCCAGCGACCGCCCTCACCCACGAGTTGCGCAGCCAACCTCTCCGAAGCTCACGGTGTCGCCGCGCGGGTGATCGATGAGTGCGGGCGCCGCGTCGCCGCGCCGGGTTCGCCGTGGTTCCATGGGCTCGCCGATCGCGGCTCAACCGGCGCTACCGAAGGTGGGTCGCCCGGCCGGGGGGCCGGGCCTCACGGTGAGGGCAGCGGCAGCGGCGGGGGCGTCGCTGGCGCCATGGCAGGGGGATCGCGGCCGAAGATCGCCTCGCGCTCGACGGTCGCCGAGGTGCCGCCGTAGAGCCCGACGCGGTAGCCGTTCCGATCGCCGCGGTTGCCCCTCACGACGACCGGCCCGCTCTCGCCCCGCACACCCACCAGGAGCAACGCGAAGCCGACGTTGTACGAGAGCACGTTGCCTTCGATACTCGCCGCCGAGGCGTCGTACATCGCCATGCCGTGATCGACGAATACGTCCTCGCGCGCCGACGAGAGCTCGCCGAAGCGTGTGCCGCTGAACTCATTGAACGCGACCGTCGTGGCGCGTGCGCCGCCGAGGACTGCGAGGCCGAGGCCCACGTTGTCGGTCACCCGGCAGTCATCGATGCTCCGCGCCCACGCGCCCGACTGGATCACGATCCCAGGGCCGCGGTTCGACGCGATCAGCGCGCGGCGCACCGTGACCTCGGTGCCCTCGCCGTCGACGAGCAGACCCGCGCGATCGTTTTGTAGGAAGCGACTCCCCTGCCCGACCGTGCGGTCGCGCCCGAGCTGCTCATCGAGCTGCACCCGCGCCCCCCGCGCTGCGTAGAGCCCGTCGCCGCGGCCCTCGGGCGACGAGTGCGTGATGCCCACGTGCACGCGCCGCACGGCCACGCGACGCTCGCCCGTGACGTAGACGCCGGTGCCGAAGTTGTCTTGCAGCGCGACGTCGACGAGGCAGTCGAACGCGCCCTCGCTCGCGGAGAGGTCCGCGGCGTCGCAGTCGGCGCCGCCCGTCGTCGCCGGGCCGCGCAACACGACGCCGCCGCCGAGGTTGTTCATCACCAACGATCTCGCGAGCTGCAGGCGCGCGCCGACCGCGCCGCTCGTCGCGACCGCGCCCGCGAGCACACCCGCACCGACGCTGTCGCGCACCAGGGCGCGCCTCAGGACCCCTCGCGCGCCGTCGAGGAGCGCGACCCCATGGCTCGTCGCGCTGCGCACCGTGAGGCCGTCGGCCACCACGCGCGTCCCCATGCCCGACGCGCGGACCGCGCTCTGCGGCCGCGTCACGGCCACGTCGCGCAACACCAGCGAAGCGCCGCCC
Organism: Polyangiales bacterium; assembly: GCA_039809605.1. Taxonomy (GTDB): domain Bacteria; phylum Myxococcota_A; class Polyangia; order Polyangiales; genus CAISKJ01. Next base: position 5,837 of record JBDHVF010000216.1, read on the forward strand.
GTCGCGGTCAGCGAACCGCTCGTCCCGCTCCCGAGGTCCGCGCGATGCTGGATGGCGAGGCGTTGAAGGGTGAGCGTCGCCCCGCCCTCGACCGAGAACACCTCGCCGACCGTGGGCACCAGCACCGTGATCGCCGCGCCCACGCCCACGAACGCGACCGTGTCGCGCACGGTGACGGGCGCGGTGACCGGGAAGCGCCCCTCGGAGAGCGCCACGGTGCCGCTCCCGGCGAGCGACGACACGGCCTCGGCGACGGTCGTGAAGGGGTGCTCGCGCGAGCCGTCGCCACCCGCGAGCGCGTCGGCACGCACATAGCGCACGGGAGCGGGGAGCGAAGACGCGTCGGGGAAGTCGTCTGGAATCGGCGTCAGATCCGCGCCCACGCTCGCACAAATCACGCCGCCCGAGCCGTCGAGGAGCGGCGCCTCCCCTTCCCCTCTGCACCGCGTGGACACGTAGCCATCGAGCGCTGGCGGGTCTTCGTAGAGGTCGATGGCCGAGGGCCCCTCGGTGATCCGGCACCCCGCGAACAGCGCGAGCAGGCAGGGCACGTTGTACTGCGCGACGCGCATGGCGAGAGGTCCCTTCGCGCGCAAGAGTACGGGCCTCCGACGGCAGTCGGAAGCGCCGTCGCTCACCGCGCCCAGACCGGCGCGAGGTCGATCTCGATGGCGTCGAAGGGCTCGACGCGCACGCGGGCGTCGCCGCGCCACGTGCCGATTGGACGGAACACGCCACCGTCGCGCCGGAACGCTTCGAGCGTGCGCTCGACGGGGTCGACCAGCCACGCATGCTCGACGCCCGCGCGGGCGTAGAAGGGCATCTTCTCGGCGCGGTCGTGCACCTCGGTGCTCGGCGAGAGCACCTCGCACACCCAGTCGGGCACCAGGTCGAACGACGCGCCCTCGGGCAGGTGCGGCATGCGCTCGCGGCGCCACCCCACGAGGTCGGGGTCGAGGGGCTCGAAATCAGGGTCGACGCCCAGCACCAGCTCGGGCTCCACGGCGATCCACCAGTCGCCGGGGCCGCCGAAGCCGTCTTGAAACGGCCCGCCGATGCGCCGGTTGAGCACGCCCACCGCGTTGATGTGCGCGGGCCCGGGCCGCGGCAGCACCACCAGGCGGCCCGCGATGACCTGCCCGGTCATGTGCTCGGGGAGCGCGTCGATGATGTCCCTGAATGTGCGTGGCTTCTTCGGCGCGTCGCTCCGGGCGTTCATGGCGACAGGTTGCCACCGTCACGACGCAGCGGCGACACCTCCCGCAGCCCGCGCGGCGCTCCCGCAGCGGCCGCGACGACCCCCGCGACGCCGGAAGCGTCCGTGATTCGCACACGACGGCGCCCTGCGACGCGCGAGAGGCCCCTCGCCCGGCCCTCGGAGGCCGCTTTGCGCGCTCACACCCGCGCCCGCGGCCGTTGCGGGAGCGCTGCGCCGGCTGCGGGAGGCGTCGCGACCGACACGGCGACGCCACCCTTGCGCCCCGCGCGTCACTTCTTGCGCGCGGGCGCTCAAGTCGCGAGCGCGTCGGCCGTTAGTCCTCTGCGAAAGGAGGATGCGACATGGATACATCAAGTGTCTCCGTGAGCGCTGACACGCTGGATCGTCTTCCGGCGCGGGCGTTCACGTTTCTGTCCGCGGTGGGGAGCATCGCGGTCGTGCGCGCGGCGCTGGCGGCCCGCGGCTACACCCTCGAGGTGCACCAGCAGGGCTGGGCGCTGCTCGACGAGGTGTCGGGCCGCGTCTCGATGGCCCCCGTGGTGGTCGAGGCCGACCCCGTGGTGGAGGCGGCGTTCGCGGAGATCGACGCGTGGGACGAGCCCACCTTCGCGATCGCCCGCGCGGCGCTCCAGCACCGCTTCCCGGCGCAGTGCGCGTACGTGTTCGCCAACGACCTCCAGGCGGTGCGGGGCACGGGCTCGGTGCTCGCGGTGCTCACGTTCCTGCGCAGGCTCGACGGGCTCGAGCGGGCGCCCGAGCGCGAGGCCACGCGCGAGCAGGACCACGCCGCCCTCGCGACGCTCGCCTCACGCGGCATCGGCCCGAAGGAGCGCGCCCACATGCAGTCGCTCCTCGTGCGGGTGCAGGGCGGCGTCGCCGGGGCGCCCGCCGACGAGAAGCCCGCGCCGAAGGCGAAGAAGCCCGCGAAGGCGCCGCGCGACGCGAAGCGCGAGCTCTACGTCTGGTACGCCGAGTGGTCGGCCGTGGCGCGCGCCGTCATCAAGCAGCGCAGCCACCTCATCCGCCTGGGGCTCGCGAGCCCGCGCAAGTCGAAGCCCACCGCGCCGAAGCACCGCGCGCAGGAGCCCGCCCCGTCGCCCACGCCGAACGCGCAGCGTCCCAGCGTCGCGCCGCCGCGGTAGCGCTCCTCTCACACCGGCGGGTGCACCGCGTCGTACTCGACGAGGCGCAGCCCGTCGCCCTTCGACTCGTACGCGGTGATCGACGCGTTGCGCGGCGCGTGCTCGCGCAGATGGGTCTCCATCGTGTCGTAGTCCCAGCCTTCGATGAGGTAGCGGAACGCGCGCAGCGTCACGCCGTGCGTCACCACCAGGACGCGCGCGTCGGGGTGCGCGACCTCGACCCGGTCGAGGAACATCTGCACCCGCTCGCACACCTGCGCCACGCTCTCACCGCCCGGCGGGCGCGCGAAGAACGGCCCCACGGTGCGCCAGTACTCTTGCAGATAGGGGAACGCGGCCTCGGCCTCGCTGGTGGTCATGTCCCAGCCGTAGCCCGTGTCTCGCTCTCGCACGAAGAGGTCGTGGGCCACGGGCATCGCGGCGCGCTCGTCGTCGGGCCACGCGCTCAAGATGCCCTCGGTGGTCTGCCGCGTGCGCGCGTAGCCCGAGTGGTAGACCGCGTCGAAGCGACCGTGGCGCTCGCGCAGCGCCCTGCCCGCGGCCTCGGCCTGCCGGTGCCCGAGGTCGGTGAGCGGCACGTGGTGGTCGGCCGTGGCGCGCAGCGCCTTGCGCGACTCGTCGTCGGTGAAGAACACGTTGCCCTTCTTGGCGACGTTGCGCTCGCTCTCGGCGTGGCGCACCAGCACGAGCAGGCTCGGGTGCTTCATCGCGCGCAACGTACCGCCGTCACCGCACGCGAGGAAAGCCCATCGCCGCAGACACCGCGTCGATGGCCTCGTGCCAGTGCGCGATCGAGGCCAGCGTGGCGAAGAGCACGACGACCACGACGGCGTCGCGGGCGAGCGCGCTGTAGCGGGGCGGCGCGACGGGTTCGTCCGTGTGCGACGCGGGGTCCCGGTACGGCGTGCCTCGACCGATGGGCATGGCCCTAGTGTGCCTCAAGTCGGGGCCTCGCGGGACGCCCGCGCCATCCTTGACCTCCCGCTCCGACGCGCAGAGCATCGGCCCCCCGATTTCGCGCCCCGGCGCACGGAGCGCCGGCGCGATCGAGAGGTCCTCCATGCGCGGTTCTTCGAAGCTCCTCTACGTGGTCATCGCCCTCGCCCTCGGCTGCGGCAGCAGCACCAACGGCAACCCCCCACCCGCCGACGTGCCCGCGGGCGACGCGCCCGCGATCGACGCGCCCTCCGACGACACGCCGTCGGCCGACGCCCCGCGCACCGACGCGCCGCGGAGCGACGCCACGGGAGACCGCCCCCGCTCCGACGGCGGCTGCCCGGTCGACCCGACGCCCACGGGCACCTCGCGCGCGAGCGCGATGTGCACCGAGGACAGCCAGTGCGGCGGCGGCTCGCTCGGCTGCGACGACGGCATCGCGGGCGGAGCGTGCACGGCCGAGTGCGTGAACTCGACCTCGCAGCCCTGCGAGCGGGCGCAGTGCGGCGGCAACGGCGCCACGTGCCTCACCATCGGCGACGGCCCCGACTCGGCGTCGTTCTGCGCGGCCTCGTGCAACCCCACGGCGCGCGCGGGCAACCCCGGCTCGTGCCGCTCGGGCACGGTCTGCACGGGCTGGTGGTACACGCACGAGGGCGCCACGCCCGACGCCACGGGGTGCGAGTACTTCTGCACGAGCGACGCGACGTGCCCGATGGGCCAGCGCTGCAACGTGCGCACGGGCGAGTGCGGCGACGCGGCCGCCGACACGACCCGCCGCGCCGACGGCCAGCCCTGCGACCCCTCGATGGAGTCGGGCGACCCCCCGATGAACACGCAGTGCCGCGGCATCTGCTTTCAGGAGACCGACGACCCCCACCAGGGCATCTGCGGCAGCCTCGTGAACCTCGCGGCCACGCCCGAGTGCCCCGACAACCCCACGCACATCCACGCGCTCGCGCCCTCGGACGACAACGGCCGCGTCGACAACCTCGGGCTCTGCATCTACGTCGAGGACTGCACCTCCGACGCCGACTGCGCCGCGCCGCTGCGCTGCACGCCCGGCGAAGACGGCGAGCCCTCGTACTGCACCTACGACGACGGCACGCTGCCGCCGCCCACCGACGGCGGCGTGCGCCTCGACGCGGCGAGCGACGGCGGCCCGTCGGACGCCGCGGTCGACAGCGGCCCGCGCGACGCGAGCGCCGACGGCGCGGGCTGAGCCCTCCCCCCGTCCCCCTCCCGCGGATGCGGGAGGGGGTGCCTGGAAGTAGCCTGCATACCCTCACCCCCCGCCCTCTCCCGCGAGGACGCCTGTCCTTTAGCCAAAAGTCTCCCACATGGCCAAACGGTCAGGTTGGAGCTCTACTT
>JBDHVF010000217.1:0-10462 GCA_039809605.1 Polyangiales bacterium
GCGCCACGTGCGCCCGGCCTCCGTCGCGTCGACGGCGCCGCCCGGAGCGCCCGCCGCGGCCACCGCCGCGCGCTGACCCGGGCCGCGGGCGCCCGCGGCTCGCGCGGTCACATGTACGTGAAGTCGGCGATCGACTGGAGGCTGTTCATGTCGGCGCCCACCTGCGCCACGAAGGGCTTGGGCACCACCTCGTTGATGTTGGTGATGAGCCCCGCGGGGTCGGCCTGCACGACGCCCTTGAGCAGGGCGTAGAGCACGATGAAGTGCTGCGTCTCGTCGCCCTCGATGGTGCCCGCGAGAAAGCGGCTGTTGGTGCTCTTGAGCGCCTTGACCGCGCGGTTGTAGGCGATGGCCGCGGCGCGCTCCTTGTTGCAGGCGAGCTTGAGCACGTTGGCCACCGAGGCGCTGAAGCCGGTGGGCGGGGTGAACATCACCGACGCCTCGCTCACGGGCGTGCCGCCGATGCCCGTGATGGTCGAGGCGAGCTGCATCGCGTGAGCGCGGTGCTGGTTCTGCCAGTTGGTCGCCACCACGAGCAGCGGCGCCGAGCTGCTGGCCTGGGGATCGCCCATCGGCGGCGTCATGAGGATCATCCGGCCCGCCTCGTAGGCCTTGATGGCCTCGTACTCCGCGGTGAGGAGCGCGTTGAGCGGGGTGATGTCGGGGTTGGGGCCCGAGGGCGCCGCGTCGTCGCCGCAGCCCGCGAGGGTGGCGGTGCCGGTCGCCGCGAGGCCCCCGAGCAGGGCGCGGCGCGAGAGCTTGTTCGTGTCGGTCATGGTCGTGTCTCTCCTCGCGCTCACATCATCATCAGGGGCGTGTACGTGAAGTCGGGCACGCTCGTGAGGTCGTTGGTCTCGCCCTCGATCGCCACGACCGAGCGCGGCGCGATCTCGCTCGACATCATCGCGGCGGCCATGCCGGGCGTCGCCACGTTCTTGAGCAGGAGGTAGATCACGATGAAGTGCTGCGCCTCGACGCCGCCGATGGCCGCGGCGAGCTCCGCGGCGGTCGCGTTCGAGAGGGTCTTGAGCGCGTTGGTGTACGCGATGGCCGCGGCCTTCTCCTTGTTGCACGCGAGGCGGAGGAAGTTCTGCACCGTGCGGGTGAAGCCCGCGGGCGGCGAGAAGACCACCGACGACTGCGACACGGGCGTGCCCTGAAAGCTGGTGATGAGCCTCGCGAGGCGCATGCCGTGGTCGGCGTGCTGGCCGCGGTAGAGCGTCGCCACGAGGCCCGCGGCGGGCGCGAGGCTGCGCGCGGGGTCGTCCATCGCGGGGCTGCCGAAGTAGCCGATCGCGAGGTCGTACGCCTGCTGCGCCTCGTACTCCGCGCGCAGGAGCGCGTTGAGCACCGCCACGTCGGCCGCGCTCTGCGCCTCGGCCTCGCGGCCCATCGCAGAGACCGCCAGCGCCGCGCCGACGCCCGCGAGCAGGGCCGCGCCTCCGCTCAGCGCCCCGCGCCTGGAAAGATCATCGTTTGACATGCTCGAAACCCTCCTTGAGAAGAAATGCCCGCGCGGCCGCACGCACCCCGTGAGAGCCACCGGCCGTTCGGGCAACATCCCATCGCATGATGGAGCAAGGGACGCCATGATGGAACACCGATTTCGGCACCCGCGGGGTGCGACGACGACGCTCACGACGCTCTGGATCGCCGCGCTCGCGGGGTGCGGCGGCGACGAACCCGCGAACGCGCCGGCGGGCCTCAACGGATGCTCGGATTCGACCTACGTCGACCGCAGCGCGGCGTCGGCGGCGCGCGTGGTGACCTTCGGCGGCGCGGGCGGCAGCGGCGCGTTCGCGTACGCGCCGAGGTGCATCACGGTCGCGGCGGGGCAGAGCGTGACGTTCACGGGCGACTTCAGCACACACCCGCTCGCGCCGGGCAGCTCTCCCACGGCCGCGGACGCGGGCTCACCGGGCAACCCCATCCCGCGGCAGGACACGAACGCCGTGCCGTCGGTGTCGGTGACGTTCGCGCGCGCGGGCGACTACCCCTACTACTGCGCGTACCACTACGCAGCGGGCATGACGGGCGTGGTCAGGGTTCGGTAGCGCGCTACGTGCGAGCGCGGGCGGGCGCGGCGGGCGAGGTGCCGCCGGGCGGGGGCGGGGGCTGCTGGCCCTGCGGCGGGGGCGTGAGGTTGACGAAGCGCCCGATGGGGGCGGCCTTGAGCGACACGTCCCACGAGAGGTCGAACGGGGGGTCGACGTTGGCGGGGATGCCGTCCATCGCGGCGCCCATGTCGAGCACCTGATCGAGCTGCTCGTCGTCGAAGCCGAACTCGTGCAGGCACAGGATGTTCGGCGACGACACGATCGCGGCCGCCTCGTCGCCGCGCAGCGGGAGGGAGTTGTCTTGCATGCGGCACGCTTGATGGAGCGCCGCGACGAGGTGGTCGTTGATCACCACGCTCGCGACGAGCGGGCCGTACGCGAGCAGCGCGCGCTTGCCGGCCTTGTCCTGGTGGAGCGACACGTCGACGGCGAAGATGCTGTTGGGCAGGTCTTCGGCCATGCGCTTGTCGAACGCGGGTCCCTTGAGGCCGGCGCCCTCGAGCTCCTCGGCCATCGGGATGCGCACGTGGCGGTCGCACGAGATGGTGGCGAGCAGCGCGGCGTTCTTCCACCGCTCGATCACGAGGGGCTGCTTGTCGTTGGTGGCGCGCTTGAACTCCTCGAGCACGCGGTCGGGGAAGATCCTCGCGGCCACCCACGCGCGCTCGCCGCAGGGGCAGAGCCGCGTGGGGTTGGAGCCCTTGGGGATGTCGTCGCACACGAACTTGAGCTCGCGCTTGAAGTCCTGCGAGCCGGGCGGGGCGCGGAAGGGCATCTCCATGAGGTTGATGGGGCGGCCCATCGAGCCGTCGGCGCGCTTGGGGTTGAGCTGCAGCCCGTTCATCTGGAAGGTGATGTCGGGCCGCTCGAGGCGCGCCGCGTCGACGTAGCGCTTGATCTCCGAGATGCGGGCCATGGCCTCGCCCACGGCCGCCGCGGTGGTCTCGCCGAGGAACCACCCGAGGTGCGCCGCGCCGAGCGCCACGATGGCCATCTCGACGGGCCAGCGGAACTCGCCCGCGGTGGCGATCACCACGGCGCCGCCCTGCTGCTCCTGCCACTGGAGCGAGTTGCGCTCGAGTTGCGACTCGACGAGCTTGCGCACCACGGCGCGGTCGAGCACCACGCCCGCGCGCAGCTCGCCCTTCGCGATCGCCTCGGCGTGCTCGTACGCCCACGCGGGGAACGACGGCCCCTGCGGCATCGGCGCGATCTGCGGCAGCAGCGTCAGGGAGATGCCCTTCTTGCCCACGGCGGCCTCGGGCGGGAGCTCCAGCGCTTCGGCCGCGGAGACCCCGGCGATCTGCTCCTCGAGGGTCTTGTTCTCCTTCGGGCCCGCCCAGAGCCAGTAGCCCTTCTCGGCTTCGACGACGACCTCCTCTCCCTCGGCCGCGCGCGCCAGGAGCTTGCGCCAGGTCTCCGCGAGCGTGAGGGGCCGCCCGAACTGCTGCTCGATCGCGGCGTCGTCGAGCGACGACGCGACCTCGGTCTCGACGCCGTCGAGCGGCGCGCGCAGCACGCGGTACGACACCTCGGCGCCCTCGGAGAAGGGCACCGAGCCCGCCTCGGGCGAGAGCGCCTCGAGCACGAGCTCCGCTCCGGAGCCCGGCATGGCCTTGATGAAGCGCACGCCGCACACGCGGCGCGGCGTCGCCTCGGGGTCGCTCACCATCTGCCCCGTGCGGGGGTCGGGCTGCGGGGGCATCACCTTCGCGCCGCAGCGGCAGAGTCCCTTCCACGTGGGCACGGTGCGGCGAGGGTCCTGCGGGTCGCGGCGGTTCTCGCTGGGGTCTTCGGGCGCCGGGAGCGGCGGGGGGTTCTTGAAGATCTCCTCGACGAAGCGCTGGAGCTCGCGCGCGTTGCGGTACCGCGGCTGCCCCTGCGGCCCTGCGTACGGGGGGTCGGGGAACCCGAGGATGGTCGCGCCGAGCAGACCGCATTTCGGGCACGCGCCCACCACGTGAGCGGTATCGATCGGGAGCGGCGCGCCACGCGTGATCTGCGTGCGCTGCCCGCGGGCGCTGTCGAGGGACCGGCGTACAGCCGCGGAATCAACGGTCTCAGCCATCGAAGACATCTCCAGTCACGGTGAGGGAGGACGTACGGGGCGGCGGACGATACAGGGTTTCGCACGGCGGTGCGAGCCCCTGATGGCGTGGGTATTCGTCGCGTGGAAGGGGGGACGGGGAGATGCGGAGGGGCGGAGGCGGAGAGGGGGCGCGGCGTCGATCAGCCGCTGCGGCAGACGCCGTCGACGCACGACTGCCCCGAGGCGCAGTCGGCCGCGCGGCCGCAGTTCGACATGTACTCGTTGTTGGTCTGGCAGAAGCTCTGGCTCGTGCCGAGGTACCGGATCGGCGCGCAGTTGCGGTACTGCACGTCGGTGCGCAGGCACTCGTCGGCGCTGGCGCAGGGGCGGCGGCAGACGCCGTCGAGGCAGCGGCTCGGCGAGGCGCACTGCGCGTCGCTGGTGCAGAAGGGCTGGCGCCGCGTGTCGGCCACGCACACGCCGTCGCTGCAGAAGCGGCCCGCGCCGCACTCGGTGTTGGTGCTGCAGCGCGTGAGGCACGTGGCGTTCACGCAGCGGCGGCCCGCGCCGCAGTCGGCGTCGTGCACGCACTCGTTCGCGGGGCGGTCGACGCACACGCCGTCGGCGCCGCACTGCTGGCCCGCAGGGCACGGCGCGCTCGCCGAGCAGGCCGCGCGGCACTGCTGGTTGACGCACACGCGGCCCGCGCCGCACTGCGAGTTGAAGCGGCAGGTGTCCGCCGGGGCGGTGCAGAGCCCGCCGACGCAGGTCTGGCCGCCGGTGCACTGCGCGTTCGTGGTGCAGGGGCAGCTCGCCGACGCGCCCGAGCACGTCGGGCGGCTGCACGCGCCGTCGACGCACGCCGCGCCGCCCATGCAGTCGGCGTTGGTGCGGCAGCTCCCGGGGGTGCGCGTGGGCGTGCGCTCGGTCGGCGTGACGCAGAGGCCGCGCGCCGAGCCCGTGGCCCCGCGGCAGACCCAGCCCTGCGCGCAGTCGGCGTCGTTGGCGCACGACACCGCGCAACCGAGGTCGGTGCAGACCTGGCTCGTGGAGCACTGGTAGTCGCCGTTGCAGGTCTGGCGCGACGGGGGCGTCACCGCGCGGCACCCCACGCCGTCGCAGTAGTAGCAGCCGTTCGCGTCGCAGTAGTAGTCGTCGCTCGAACAGCCCCACGTCCCGGCCATGAGCGCCACGGCGCCGAACGCGAGGGCCTTCATGGTGTTGGGAAACGAACGCATGCGCATGGTCATCGCCTCCGACGCGGTCATTGCGCGGTCACGTATGGCAGAACCGTGCCACGCAACGGTGTTCGGGCGCCAGCACCCGGCACGACAAAACGTTTCGCGCGGCGCGCGGTCGTGAACGAGGCTTCACAGGCCGCTCGTGAACCGCGACAGCGGCGCGGCGAAGGGACTAGAGTCACGCGCCGTGAGAGCAGCGCTCGGGTTCGTCGTGCTGTGCGTGGGGGGCTGCGGCGCGAGCGGGGGCGCGGCCTCGCCGAGAGAGGCCCTCTCGCGCTTCGCGTCGGCGGCGCAGCGGGGCGACGCGGCGGCGCTCCACGCGATGCTCCCCGCGAGGGTGCGTCGGGTCGAGGACGTCGGGGCGCTGCGCGCGAGGCTCGCGGGTGATCGGGCCGAGCTGAATGCGCTCGGGCGCTCGATCATCGCGGCGCTCGCGCAGGGGAGCGGAGCGCAGGTCGAGGTCGCGCTCCGCGGCGGGGGATCGGTCGCGGTGGTCGAAGACACCGACGGTTGGCGCGTGGCCGACCCGGGCATCGCGTCGCCCGCGGCGACGACGCTCGAGGGCGTCGCGGGGGCGCGTGCCGCGGTGCGGGCGCTGCACGTGGCGCTGCGACGACACGGCCCCGGCGCGTGGGCGCGGGTGCTCTCGGCGCGCGCGCTGGGCAACGTCTCCGCCGAGGTCGCCGCGCTGGTCGAGGCCACCGAGGACCCGGCGAGCCTCGAGTACGCCAGCCAGGGGTCGAGCGTGCGCTTCACGCTCCCCGATGGACGGTGGCTCACGGTCGTGTACGAGGGCGGCGCGTGGCGCGTCGACGGCGTGCGCGACGCGGAGTGAAGAACGCTTCGAGGGGAGGGTGAGGGCTCCGCGGCGCTCACGCGAGCGCCGCGGGTCTCAGCGGAGGGACGCGCTCAGGGGCGCGTGACGGCGACGCTGTAGGCGCCCGACGACGACCCGAAGCCGTCGACGTAGAACGTGTGCAGGCCGGCGCCCGCGGGGATCGTCGACGTGATCGACGAGCGCGTGCCGCAGGTGCCGCCCACGTCGTCGTTGCAGACGTTGAGCGTGGCGCGGCCCGCGCTGCTCTGGTGCAGCGAGGTGTCCCACGAGGCGCGGCCGCAGGTGCTGGCCGTGAACGTGCCGCCGCGGCCCGTCGCGCAGGTGAACCAGTAGTAGGTGTTCTCGGGGCCGCCCGACGAGCACGAGCCCGTCACGAGGCCCGTACCCGAGGTGACGCCCGACGGCGTGCTCGACCCGGCGTTGAGGAAGTTCACCGCGCCGTTGCCCACGGGCAGGTGCTGGAAGCGCAGGCTCACCATGCCGCCGTTGCCGCAGCCCGAGACCACCAGGCGGTACGAGCCGGGGCCCAGCCGCAGGAGGATCTGCGACTGCAGGCCCGTGCCGCAGCCCGCGAGGCCGCCGTCGTCGTTGCAGGCCACGCCGTTGGTCGGCAGGCCCGACGCCGTGATGTTGGCGCCCGTGCTGGTCTGCACGAAGAGCGAGGTGTCGTTCGTCGAGCCGATGGTGTCGGCGTAGATGATCTGCGACGGCCCCGAGGGGATGGTGAAGTTGTAGAACACGTCGCGGCCCGAGGTGCAGCCGCACGAGCCCGTGGTGTTGTTCACGGCCGAGCGCGTGTCGACGGTGAAGGTCGACGACGGCACGCCCATGTTGATCGTGACGGCGCCCGCGGGCGTGTCATTCGAAGGCGCAGGGACGCACGCGCCGGCCGCGCAGACCTGGCCGGTGCCGCAGCGGCGGTTGCAGCCGCCGCAGTTGGTCGCGTCGGTGTTGGTGTCGACGCACGAGCCGCCGCAGCGGGCGCCCGACGCGCAGTTGCCCATCACGTAGTGGATGGTGTACGCGCCGCTGCCCGAGCAGGCGTCGGCGATCATGGTGTTCAGGCCGGCCTGGTTGGCCACCGTGGCGGGGATCGTCGAGCTGACCGTCGAGCCGAGGCCGCAGGTCGAGCCCGTGTCGTCGTTGCAGACCTGCACGCCGGCCGTGGGGCGCAGCGCGCTGTACTGCGAGATCTCCATGTCGTAGGCCGACTGGTTGGTGAAGGGAGAGGCGGGGTTGCACGAGCTCGCGTTGAACGCCGCGGCCGCCGTGTTCGGGCAGGTGACCCACCAGTACGAGTTGTCGGGGCCGCCCGAGCAGCAGGTCGAGCTCACCGTGCCGGTGCCCGAGACCGAGCCCGTCGCGGTCTGCACGGTGCCGCCCGGCGTGATGCGCGCCGAGGCGCCGTTGCCCGCGGGCAGGTGCTGGAAGTGGATCATCGCCGAGCCCACGCCGCAGCCCGAGAGCACCAGGTAGTAGGTGCCCGCCGCGAGGCGCGCCACGATCTGCGTCTGCAGGCCCGTGAGGCCGGTGCAGATGCCCGCCGAGCCCACGTCGTCGTTGCAGGTGACGAAGCCCGAGGGCGCGGCGACGTTGGCGCCCGCCGCGTCCTGGATGAACAGCGAGGTGTCCCACGCGGTGCCGAGGGTGTCGGCGTACACGATCTCGGGCTGCGAGAGCGTGAAGCGGAAGAACACGTCGTTGCCGCCCGTGCAGCCGCACGAGCCGCGCGTGTCGTTACGCGCCGCGGTGGTGTCGGCCGTCAGCGTCTGCGAGGGGTTCGTGAGGCTGATCACCGTCGCGCCCGCGCGCGTGTCGTTGGCCGGGGGCATGCCGCGGCAGGCGCCCGCCATGCAGCTCGTGCCCGCGCCGCAGGTCATGCCGCAGCGGCCGCAGTTGGTGGAGCTGGTGTTGAGGTCGACGCAGGTCGCCGACGCGCCCGTGCCGCAGAGCGTCTGACCCGTGGGGCAGGCGCAGCGGCCCGAGGTGCACGTCTGGCCCGAGGCGCAGGCCATGCCGCACGCGCCGCAGTTGGCGCGGTCGGTCTGCGTGTTGATGCAGCGGGCGGCGGCGCCCGTGCCGCAGAGCATCTGGCCCGCGGGGCAGGCGCAGCGGCCCGCCATGCAGGTCGCGCCGCCCGAGCACGCCGTGCCGCAGGCGCCGCAGTTGTTGTTGTCGGTCTGCGCGTTGACGCACACGCCGCCGCAGAGGGTCTGGCCCGTGGGGCAGCCGCAGGTGCCGCCCGAGCAGACCTGGCCCATCGGGCACGCGCGGCCGCACATGCCGCAGTTGGCCGCGTCGGTCATGGTGTTGACGCACGCGCGGTCGCAGCGGGTGGTGCCCGCCCCGCAGGTGCACACGCCGCCCATGCAGGTCTGGCCCGCGGGGCACGCGTTGCCGCACGAGCCGCAGTTGGCGTTGCTCGTCTGCAGGTCGAAGCACGTCATCGACGCGCCCATCGGCGTGCAGTCGGTCTGGCCCATCGGGCACATGCGCGGGGTCACGCAGCGGCCCGCGGTGCAGGTCTGGCCCGCGCTGCAGGCCGTGCCGCACGTGCCGCAGTTGGTCGGGTCGGTCTGAAGGTCGGCGCAGGCCGCGCCGCACATCGTCTGGCCCATGGGGCACATCACCGCGCCCGTGCACACGCCCGCGACGCAGGTCTGGCCCATGGCGCACGTGCGACCGCACATGCCGCAGTTGGCGTTGTCGGTCAGCGTGTTCGCGCAGGTCGCGCCGCAGCGCGTCTGGCCCGTCGGGCACGCCATCATGCCGCAGGTGCCGCCCGTGCAGACTTGGCCCGTCGGGCAGGCGTTGCCGCAGGCGCCGCAGTTGGCGAGGTCGGTCATCGTGTCGACGCAGGTGCCGCCGCAGGCCGTCTGGCCCGTCATGCACATGGTCGTCGTGCGGCACATGCCGCCCATGCAGCTCTGGCCCATCATGCAGGTGGTGCCGCAGGCGCCGCAGTTGGCCGCGTCGGTCATCGTGTCGGTGCACGTGCCCGCGCAGCGCGTCTGGCCCATCGTCGGGCACGCCATCTCGGTCACGCAGGCGCCGCCCGTACAGCTCTGGCCCGTCATGCAGGCGTTGCCGCACGAGCCGCAGTTCATCGCGTTGGTCTGCACGTCGATGCAGGCGCCGCCGCAGCGGGCCTGGCCCGTCGGGCAGGGCATGTCGTCGACGCACATGCCGCCGCGGCAGACCTGCGCGCCCATGCAGGTGGTGCCGCACGCGCCGCAGTTGGCGTTGTTGTTCATGAGGTTGACGCAGACGCCGCTGCACGACGTCTCGCCCGTGCCGCACATGACGTCACCGCCGCCGTCGACCGGCATGGGGGTGTCGTCGGGCTGGGGGTTGTCCGCCGCGACATCCTCGGGGGTGTCCGTCGGCGTGGGGTTGTCCTCGGGCGTGGGGTTGTCCTTCGGCGTGGGGTTGTCCGTCATGTCGACGTCACCCGGCACGTCGTCGGTCGGAGGCGGCGTGGTGCCGCCCCCGTTGTCGCCGCAGCCGATCACGGTGGCCAGCGCTCCCGCGAGCCACCACCAACGCATTCGTGTCATTCCTCGATCGCTCCTTCCCAGTGCGAACCGCCGCAGAGCGCCTGCGCGAGCGCAGACGTGGGCGAGGGTTCAGCCAAGAACTTCGGGCATTGCCCCATGATCCCCGACGCGCACAGGACCATTCCTGCATCACGGCGGAGCTTCGCCGGAGACCTTACCCCCAACCCCCCGCGGACGGAAAGCCCCACTTCGCCGGAAAGTTCCCCAGACGACAGTCAGGGATTGGTCGGGAGCACCAGCACGACCTCGACCCGGTCGTCGCGCGCGCCGCCAGCCTCGGGGCGGTAGAGCCCCTGCGCCTGGAGCCGCTCCTGGGGGACGCCGCCGCGACGCAGCGCAGCCGCGAGCGCCTCGGCCTGCGAGGTCGCGAGCGCCTCGGCCTGCGCCCTCGCCGGGCCGCCTACGAAGACCTCGACCCGCACCCGCGCGTCGGGGTGCGCGCGGATCACCCGCGCCAGCGTCTCGACCCGCTGCCGCGACGTCGGCGCGAGCCTCGGGCCTTCGAAGAGCCCGCGCATCACCGCGATCACGCCCCGCGCGTCGCGCCGCGGGTCGAAGCCCCCTGCCTCCGAGAGCGCCGTCTCGAGCGCCGCGCCGTCGGTGCCCGCGTCCGCCGCGCCCCCCTCGCGCGCCGATTGGAGCAGCCGCTCCGCCGCTGCGTACGCCCCGCCCGCCGCGAGCAGCGCCGCGCTGGCGTCGCCGCTCGCCGCGCGCTCCGCCGCCGCGATGCGCTCGCGCAC
>JBDHVF010000218.1:0-10462 GCA_039809605.1 Polyangiales bacterium
CGAAGGCGCGCCGCTGCGCGAGTGGGCGACACGTCGCACACGCGAAAGCGGCCAGATTGACCTGCGGTTGGTATGAGCGGTCAGGGCGCGTCGCGCCGCGCGGGGTCGGGCACGAGCTTGCGCAGGTGCCACGCCTGCAAGAAGAGCCTGCGCTCGGCGTCGCTCAGGGCCTCGCGCGCGCCGCTGAGAAAGATGCTCGGCAGCACCACCGAGCTCACGCTCGAGTAGAAGAGCATCGCGATCGTGGCCGTGGCAGGGAACGAGATGGCGCGCGCGTGCAGCGTCACGGCGTCGCGGCTGAACGTGTACGCGGGCGGGAAGAGCCCCGCCCACTCCACCAGGAAGGGCGCCGCCACGGCCGCGACCCCGAGGCCGATGACGCTGCGCCGCTCGCGCCGGCGCCGGGTGCCGAAGGTGGTCCAGACGGTGACGGCCGCCGCGAGCTGCGGCACCAGCACGAAGGGGCCGAGCCAGCAGCTCGCGCTCGCCACGGCCGCGAGCGCGAGGCCGACGAGCGTCACGATGGTGCCCTCGGTCACGCGCCGCGTCCTGTGGGCCCAGAGGCTCGCCGCCGCCGCGCACGCGACCAGCGCCGCCGTCGCGACGACGGGCGCCCACACGCGCACCCCCATCGCCACGATGATCGGCACGCACGCCAGCCACGAGAGCATCGCCACCACGCCGTAGCGCACGTGCTGCTCGCGCTCGCGCGTGTCGCGCCGCGCGATCTCGGCCTCGACCTCGGCGGGCATGCGCTCGGGCGCCTCGACGAAGAGCCGCACCAGAAGCGCCCTCGCGTCGGCGTTCTCGGGGTCGAGCGCGAGCGCCGCGGTGACCTCTCGGGCTGCGTCGGCCCTCGCCTGCGACGCGCCCCGCTCGCTCGCCTCGCCGTCTCCGCGCGCGAGCGCCGCGCGCGCCGCGGCCACGCGCTCGGCCGAGAGCTCGCGCCGCCGCTCGGTGTCGCGGTCGCCGTCGAGGTAGCGCTCCACCGCGTCGGCGAGCTCCCGCACGCTCGCGTAGCGCCCCTCGCGCTCGCGCGCCGTCGCCCTCGCGCAGGCCGCGTCGAGCTCCGGGGGAACGTCGGGCGCCACCTCGAGCGCGCGGGCCGCCGGGCCCTCGAGCGTCGAGCGCGAGAGCGCTTCGAAGGTCCCGCCCGCGTGCAGCGGCCGGAGCGTCAGGGTCTCGTACAAGATGCACCCCAGCGCGTAGACGTCCGTGCGCGCGTCCTGGTCGGCGACGCCCAGGAGCTGCTCGGGGGACATGTACCCCGG
This sequence comes from Polyangiales bacterium, assembly GCA_039809605.1. Classification (GTDB taxonomy): domain Bacteria; phylum Myxococcota_A; class Polyangia; order Polyangiales; genus CAISKJ01. The sequence goes on from JBDHVF010000218.1 coordinate 1,272, forward strand.
CGTGCCCACGACGCTCCCCTGCCCCAGGAGCTCCTCCTCGGGCACCTCCACGGGCGCGCCCGTGGCGCCGTCGGCCGCGAGCCTGGCCACGCCCCAGTCGAGCACGTACACCTCGCCGAAGTCGCCGAGCATGATGTTCGACGGCTTGAGGTCGCGGTGCAGCACGCCGCGCGTGTTGGCGTAGTCGACGGCCTGGCACACGCGCACGAACGCGTCGAGCAGCTTGCGCCGCGAGCAGGCCGCGCGCATCGCCGCGTCGCCGCGCGCCAGCGCCGCGAGCACCTCGCCGAGCGTGTGCCCGCGCACCCGACGCATGGTGAAGAACAGCGCGCCGTCGGGCGCCGACCCGAGGTCGTACACGGGCACGATCGACGGGTGCTCGAGCTGCCCCTGCACCCGCACCTCGCGAAGAAAGCGCCGCTGCATGCGCGCCTTCGGGTCGCGCGCGCGGAGGGTCTTGAGCGCGACCTCTCGACCGATCGCCTCGTCGCGGCAGAGCCTCACCTCGCCCATGCCCCCGGTGCCCAGCAGCTCGCGGAGCTGGTAGCGCGTCGACGCGTCGCCGACGGCGGCATCGGCCGCTTCGACCACCGGGTCGAGCGCCTCCTCTTCGGCCATCACGGTGGCCGCGCGCCAGAGCGACTGCTCGGCGGTGTACCCGATCGTGGGGTCTTCGACGTTTCTCTCTGCCGACATGGTGGGGTCGAGCTTGCTCGCGAAGGTTTTCCCTTCGCCGTAGGGGGAAACACGGCGTCACGTCCGCGGGGGGCGCCACTATACTCGCGGCCCGTGAAGGTCACGTTCCCCGAGACGATCGACGACAGTTACGCGCGCGCCGGGGGCGCGTCGAGGCGCACCCGGCCGGGCCTCGTCGCGGTGTACTCGGGCGGCGGCCCGCGGTCGGTCGCGCTGCCCCTGACCGACGGGGCCATCGAGCTGGGCCGCGAGGAGCTCGCCCGCGCGGGCCTCGCCGACGGCCGCGTGTCTCGCCGGCACCTGCGCGTCGAGCGCGACGACGACGGCCGGTGGACCGTGCGCGACCTCGGGAGCCGCAACGGGACCTTCGTCAACGGTCGGCCGGCGCAGCTCGCGCGCAACCTCGCCGCGCCCGTCGTGCGCGTCGGCCACACGCTCCTGCTCGCGGTGAGCGACGTGGGGCCCTACGAGTCGCCGGGCGTGGTCACGCGCGACGGCGTGGTGGTCGGGCCCGCGATGGGCGAGTTCAACCAGCGCGTCGCGGCCGTGGCGCAGAGCGGGGCGCACCTGCTGATCCTGGGCGGCAGCGGCGCGGGCAAGGAGCTCGCCGCGGGCGTCTACCACGCGGCCACCGGCGCCGAGCGCCCGATGGTCGCGGTGAACTGCGCGACGATCCCGCACGACCTCGCCGAGCGCGTGCTCTTCGGCGCGTGCCGCGGCGCGTACACGGGCGCCGTCGCCGACGCGCCGGGCCTCGTGCAAGCCGCCGACGGCGCGACGCTCTTTCTCGACGAGGTCGCCGAGCTCGCCCCGCCCGTGCAGGCCAAGCTCCTGCGCGTGCTCGAGACGAAGAAGGTCACGCCGCTCGGGGGCGTGAAGCCCGTGCCCGTCTCGATGCGCCTCTGCGCGGCGACCCTCAAAGACCTGCGCGCCGAGGTGGCCGCGGGCCGCTTCCGCGAGGACCTCTACTTTCGCATCGGGCGCCCCGAGGCGCGGCTGCCCGCGCTCTCCGAGCGGCGCGACGAGATCCCGTGGCTCGTCGCGCTCGCCCTCGAGGGCTTCTCGGCGCCGGTGGGCAGGGTCACCGCGGGCGTCGAGATGGTCGAGGCGTGCATGCTGCGCCCGTGGCCCGGCAACGTGCGCGAGCTCCTCGCCGAGACGGTGACCGCGGCGCTGGCGGCGTCCGCGCGGGGGCGGGCGGTGATCGCCGCGGGCGACCTCGACGACGACGCCGGGAGGCCGCTGCAGCGGCCGGACGCCGGCCCCGAGGGTGACGAGCCCTCGGAGTCTCTGCCGCTCGACCCCCGCGCCCTCGAGGAGACCCTGCGCGAGGAGCAGGGCAACGTGGCGCGCGCCGCGGCCCGCCTCGGCCTGTCGCGCAGCCGCGTGCGGCGCTACATCGAGCGCGAGGGCGTCGACCTGCAGGCGCTGCGCACGTCGGCCTCGCCCGCGCGGTGAACGCTCCCCGTGTCGCTCAGGGGTAGCCGGGCCGCGCGTAGGCGACCTCGAGCTCGGAGTAGTCGACCGTGGTGTCGTCGGCGGCGATGACGTCGAGCCTGCCGCGCGTCACGAGCGGGCGCAGGTCGCGGTACTCGTCGGGCGTCGCGCTCCAGTGGCCGCCGGGCCCCGCCGTGGTGTCGACGGTGCGCACGGGCACGCGCGAGAGGTCGACGTAGACGTCGTAGGTGGCGCCGTCGGCGGGCTCGAAGCCCAGCACGTCGCGCAGCGCGATCACGGGCAGGATGGGGCTGCGCGCGCAGGTCGCGGGCGACCTTCTGCACGCGGGGTCGGCCTCGCTCGGCGAGCGCGAGTCGTTGTAGTAGAGCCCGTCGTTGTACGAGAGCGCCGAGCCCATGCGCACGCGCAGGTACAGGCGCGAGGCGATCACGTAGGGGTCGCGCCCGAGCCCGACGCGGTGCGTGTAGCCCACGGGGCGGTTGTCGCCGCCCACGTCGAGGTCGACGCCGGGGCCCTGCCCCGGGACGCTCGCGATGTACGAGAGCAGCGCCTGCACGCGCGCCGAGCGGTAGGGCACGTCGGCGTCGTCGCCGGGGTGAAGGCCGTCGCGGTCGCCGACGAGCTCGGTGATCGCCGGGCGCACGAGGCCCACGAGGCGTCCGCGTCCGGGGCCGACGGGCACGTGAAAGACCGGCGACGCGGGGGTCACGACGGCGAGCACGCGGCCGGTGGCGACGTCGACGGCCCAGCGCGTCTCGCTCGTGGGCAGCGAGAGCGTGGCCTCGAGGTCGAGGGTGTCGGCGTCGAGCGTGTGGCGGTTGACGAGCATCACGTAGGGGTCGCCGTTGAGCGACCACTGGCCCACGGTGACGCGCAGGTCGGCGCCGCGGCGCCCCGTGAGGTCGCGCAGCCCGGTCACGAGGTGCCCCGCGAGCGCGGTGGAGTGGTAGTGCCGCTCGAAGCGCAGCGCGTCGAAGAGGCGGGTGATCGGGCGCAGCTCGCCGACGTACGAGCGCAGCTCGTCGAAGCGGTACCGAAGCGCCGGCGGAGACGTGCGCCAGAGCGAGTCTTCGACGAGGTCGTCGATCTGCCAGAAGGCCAGCGCGTCGTTGCCCGAGGCGAGGGCCGCGTACATCTGCAGCGCGACCTCGTTCCCGGTGGGCAGGGGCGCGACGGCGCGGCTGCGGGTGTCGAGGAAGATCTGCGTCGGGCGGCCGTCGGCGTGCGCGATCGAGGCGATCGAGGCCCACTGGTCGATGCGCTCCTCGATGTGCGCCTGGTACGCGGGCTCCTCGCGCGTGGGCGTGGCCGCGAGCAGGTCGGGCGGGAACATGTAGATCTGGTAGCGGAGGATGGGCGTGTCGAAGTCGAGCTCCTCGACGGGGTCGAAGATCTTGTTGAAGCGGTTGGGCGGGCGCCCCGGCGCCTGCGACGTGGTGAAGAGCTTGAGGCCCGCCATGCCCGGCAGCGTCTCTCGCATGTAGCCCTCGATCTGGTCGGCGACGGCGCGCCACGCGTCCCGCTCCGCGGCGGAGGGCTCGTCCAGCATCCAGAAGCCGCCGAGGTTGTCGAAGACCGCGGGGTCCGTGCGCTGCACCTCGGCGTGCAGGTCGTCGAGGTGGTCGAAGATCGTGCGGCCGTAGCGCGCGCTCGGCTCGGTGCGCACGATGCCCTCGGCGATCGAGGCCAGCATCGGGCGGTCCGCGTCGGGGTCCCACTGCACGTGCTCGATGCGCCCGAGGGCGAGGCCCGCGGCGCCGTCCCAGTGCACCTCGAGCTCGACGAGGTGGGGCAGCGGGGGCGTCTGGTTGTCGATGAAGAGGTCGAAGTTCTGCCAGCGCACCGGGGCGGTGAAGTCGCGCGCGAGCACCTCGCGCTCGGCGAGCACGCTGCGGATCGTGCCCGGGTGGGTCTGGTCCTCGGCCTCGACCCGCAGGGTCGCGACGCGCGTGTCGGGCGCGACGGCCCTGACGTCGGCCGCCGCGAGCAGCGGGAAGCGCACGCGATAGGTGCGAGTGCGAATGGACGCCACGGGCTCGTACGTGGGCACGACGCCGCCGCGCCAGAGCACGCCCGACGCGAGCGCGCCGGGTGCGTCGCGGCCCACGAGCGCGGTGCGCACGTCGGCGCCGGGTGCGTCGCGGCCCGTCGTGCTCGCGGTGAAGTCTCCGACGGGCGCGGCGCGCGGGCTGTAGCTCGTGGCGATGTCGATGTAGTGGTCGACGTAGGGCATCTCGTCGCCGTACCAGGGCGCGGCGCCGAGCCCGAAGAAGACCTTGAACGCGCCGTGCGCGTGGGCCTCCTGCAGCATGCGCCGCATGCGCTCGATGCCGGGGCGCGTGTCGGTGACGTCGGTGACGTCGACGCGCTCGTGCAGAAAGGCGATCCACAGGTCGTCCATGCCCGCGGCGGCGGCGACCTGCACCTCCTGCTCGGGCGGAGGGGCGATGGAGAAGTAGAGGTCGCTCATCGAGAAGCGCAGGTCGCGCTGCGCGGGCGTGAAGGGCACCGGGCGCGAGACCGTGAGCGACGAGACGCCCTGCGAGGGCGCCTCGCCCGAGAGACAGCCCGAGAGACCCGCGAGCAGCACGAAGGCCCACCCGCTGCGTGGACGGTTCATTCGACACCTCCGGCGCGTTGGAGGCGCACGCGCCGTGCCGCGTCGCGCGAGCGCGCCACCCCGCGACAGGAGCCCGCCCCGGCCCCATGTTCCGCGCACACACGGCGCGCTTCGCGCGAGGAGGTGGGCGATGTCTCTGCGAACAATTCTCGGCGTGGCGCTGCTCGGCGCGACGATGGCTTCGTGCGCGTCGGCGACGCAGCTCGCGGGCGCGCTCGGCGGCCAGGGCGGCGCCGCGGGCGGGCCGATCGCGCGGCCCGCGCCGCCGACGCTGCTGCGCACCGAGGTGAGGCTCGCGCGGCACCCCTCGGAGCAGCAGCTCGCGGCGTACTACTGCGCGCAGGCGGTGAGCGTGCCGGCGATCGTCTCGCCGTGCCGCGTGTTCGGCCCGCAGCCGACGCGCGAAGACCTGACGTTCACCTTCTCGGTCGACCTCACGCTGCGCAACGACAACCGCATCCCGCTGCCGACGGCCGAGGCGCTGCTGGCCTTCACCGCGTACCCGCAGGCCACGGGGCAGCGCAACCTCGGCGCGCTCTGCGTCTCGCTGCGCAACGCCGAGCAGGTGACCGACGCGCCCGACGGGTGCCGCGACCCCGGCGCGGGCATCCGCACCATGGCCGACTTCGGCAACGCCGCCGCGCGCTTCCTCTACAACGTCGCGTCGGGGCAGACGCGCGTGCAGGACGTTCGCATCCGAACGATCCCGCCGGGCGGAGAGATCCACGTGGTGGTGAGCCTGGGGCTCGACCCGGTGACCACGCTCGCGCTGATGCGCACGATGTCCGAGTCGGCGATCCAGAGCCTTCAGCGCGGGCAGCAGCCGCACTTCACCATCCCCTACCAGCTCGAGGGCTCGCTCTGGGTCGAGGTCGAGAACTTCGGCCGCTTCGCCGTGGCCATCCCGCAGACCCGCGGCGAGTTCGACCTCGCGGCGCCGTCGCAGTCGTAGCCGCGCGGCCTTGACGTTCGCGCATCGCGCTCGAGGTGTTCAGCGAACTCCAACCGGAGGGGGGATCCAATGCCCTACGCAGTCGGACAGCGACTTCGATGCGACAGCTGCGGCGCGGAGATCGTCTTCACGCGCGCGTGCCCGTGCCCCGACACCGAGACCATGCACCACCGCGACATCTGCTGCGGCAAGGACATGCGCCTCGTGGCGCCGGACGAACCGACCGACACCCGTGCCCAGGCGAGCAGGCGCGGGGCCTGACCGCCGCGAGCGTTCGGCGAAGCCCCCGCGTCAGGGGCAGGTGCCGAAGAACGACGTGATGCTGCCGCCGCCCGAGCGCGCGTCGCAGACGATCACCAGGCTGTCGAGGCCGCCCGCGTTGCACGAGTCGAGGCACTGGGTGTACGCCGTGCCCGTCGTGACGAAGTTGTTGGCCACGGTGCAGTAGTTCGCGCACTCCTGCCGGGTGCGGCGGCGGGTGATGCACGCCGTGGCGCAGGTGTCGAGGGTCACCTGGGTGGCCGTGAGCCAGTCGCCCGTGTCGCCGTCCGCGGGGCCTCGGAGCTCTCCGGCGAGCGGGCCGCGGCACATCGACGTGCCCGAGGGCAGCGGGCCGACGCCGTTGATGACCCGCCCGTCGGAGAGCGTGAACTGGAGCATGATGCTCCGGCCGTCGGGGGTGAGCTGGCCGATCACGGGGACCTCGGCGCCCGACGCGGGCACGAGCCGCCCTTCGAAGTAGCGGTCGAGGCGGGGCACGAGGTCGAGCGTGCCCGCGAGGTGCAGCGGCGCGCTCGGCCCCATGCGAACGTCGGCGGTGAACTGGTAGCTGCACGCCGTCACGCGCTGCAGCGCAGACGCGGCGGGCGCGCCGTCTTGATCGCTGCACGCGCCGAGCGCGGCGACGAGGAGCGAGAGGGCGAAGGGGGCGATCGAGCGGGTGGTCATGCGTGGGGGCTCCGTGTCGAGAGAGGGGGGGTCGCGGAGCCACGGTACGAAGCGCGACGTTCCGTTGGATTTTCGACGCCGCGAGAGGGCAACGCGGGGCGTCGCGCGACCCATTGCCTTCGGGCGCGCGAGCCTCCACGTTCACGCGCCTCGACACGAACGACGGGAGTGACGGCATGAAGCTCGACGGGCTGCGGGTGATCGTTGCGGGGGGCGCGACCGGGGGCGCGGGCGCCGCGCTGCTCCTCGCCAACGCGGGGGCGCGCGTGACGCTGCTCGAGCGCGTCGCCGACCCGCGCGCCGTGGGCGCGGGCATCGCGCTGGCCGAGAACGGCCTGGCCGTGCTCGAAGGGCTCGGCTTCGGCGAGGCGCTCGCGCGCGTGGGCACGCCCATCGCGGGGGTGCGCGTGTGCGACGCGCGGGGGCGCACGCTCATGGAGCCGCCCGTGCTCGGCCCCGGCCGCCCGATGCGCGCGCGCATGCTCCGGCGCAGCGAGCTCAACGCGATGCTGCTCGACGCCGTGCGCGCGCACCCGAACATCGAGGGCCGCTTCGGCGTCGAGCTGCGCGAGGCGCGCGAAGACGGCCGCGTCGTGGCCGTCGATGGAGGCGCGGAGCAGTCGCTCACCGCCGACCTCGTGGTGGGCGCCGACGGGGTGCGCTCGCGGGTGCGCGAGGGCGGCGACTTCGGCGCGCGCCTCGCGCCCGCCGGCCTCGCGCGCAACGAGGAGGCGTGGACGCCCGCGGGCCTCTTCGGCAGCTTCGCGCTGCCCGACGGCACGTACTTCTACGCCTCGATGGGCGCCGCCGCCGCGCGCGCCGCGCTGGCCTCGCGCGACCTGCCCGCGCTGCGCGCCGCGTGGGCCGGGGCGTACCCGCCCGCGGGCGTGATCCTCGACGCGGTCGAGCGCTTCGACGCGCTGCTCGTGAACGACGTGGCGCGCGTGCGCTGCCGCCGCTTCGTCGCCGGCCGCCTCGCGCTCGTGGGAGACGCCGCCCACGCCATGCCGCCCAACCTCGGCCAGGGCGCCAACAGCGCGCTCGTCGACGGCGCGGTGCTGGTCGACTCGCTTCGACGCGAGGCCACGCTCGACGCCGCGCTCGCCGCGTACGACGCGCGCCGCCGACCCGCGGTCACGCGCGTGGCCGACACCGCCGCGCGCCTCGGCGCGCTGGCCGAGCGCACGCACCCCGTCGAGCGATGGCTGCGCGACCGGGTGCTCCTGCCCGTGGCGTCGCGCTTCACGGGCCCCGCCGCGGCGCGCGCGGTGCTTCAAGAGCGCCCCGAGGCGCTCGCGGCGATGGCCCGCGCCTGACGAGGGCGTCGCGGCCCTTGACGATCGCGGCCCCGTCGCGATCCCATCTCGCGCGTGACGTCCGAGGCGGTCGATGGGTTCGTGACGGAGGTGCCCGTGATCGACGGGCGCGTCCGCGTCGACCGCTTCGTCGCCGAGGGAGGCTTCGGCAGGGTGTACCAGGGCCACCACCTCACGCTCGACCGCCCCGTGGCGATCAAGGTGCTCAAGGTGCCGCCCGAGTTCGGCGAGGCCGCGCGGGCCATGTTCTGCGAGCGCTTCGCGCAGGAGGCGCGGATCATCGCGCGCCTCGACCACCCCGCCGTGGTGCGCGCGCTCGACTTCGGCGTGGCGCCCGTGCCGGGCGGCGAGGTCGCGCCGTACATGATCCTCGACTGGCTCGACGGGACGCCCTTGTCGAAAGCCATTCCCGCGCGCCGCGCCGAGGGGGGCCGCTTCGACCGCGAGGAGACCCTGCGGCTGCTCACCCCCGTGATCGAGGCCGTGGCGATGGCCCACGCGCGGGGCATCGTTCACCGCGACATCACGCCGGGCAACCTGATGCTGGTCGACACGCCCTCGGGGCCCACCCTGCGACTGCTCGACTTCGGCGTCGCCAAGGTGATGGACGAGGGCGCCGCCGAGCCCGCCGACGACACGCACACGCAGACGGCCCTGCTCGCGTTCTCGCCGCGCTGGGCCGCGCCCGAGCAGGCCGCGCGGGGGCGCACCGGGCCGTGGACCGACGTGCACGCGCTCGGGCTGCTCTGCACCGCGATGCTCACCTGCGAGCGCCCCTACCGCGGCCACAAGGAGGCGCTCTTCAAGGAGATCTTCTCCGAGTCGCGCCCCACGCCCGCGGCCTTCGGCGTCGACGTGGGCGCCTGGGAGCCCGTGCTCGCCCGCGCCGTCTCGCTGCGCCCCGAGGACCGGCAGCCCGACGCCGCGACCTTTCTGAGAGAGCTTCAAGAGGCCATCTTCGCCGCGGCCCCGACGCGCGAGGTCACCATCCCCGCGAGCGTGCGCGCGGGGCTCTCCCCCGCGCCCGTCGCGCCCGCGGCGCGGCGCACGTCCCCGACGCTCTACGCCATCGGCGGCGCCCTCGCCGCGCTCGTCGTCGTGGCCGCCGCGGTGCTCCTCGTCGCGTCGCGCAGGCCCGCGCCTCGGGTCGCCGCGCCGTCGCCCCCCGCTGCTCCGGTGACGTCGCCCGCGCCGCCGATCA